>CAJWVX010000012.1 GCA_913048175.1 uncultured Flavobacteriales bacterium
TCATTCCTGTACCTCCAAACACTTCTTTACCTAAAACAACTGCAAAAGCAACTGCGACAGCTAACATAGCCCATGGAATATCAACAGGTACAATTAAAGGAATTAACATTCCAGAAACTAAAAACCCTTCTTGTATTGGATGTTTGTTAATTGCAGCAAATACAAATTCAATTCCTAATCCTACCCCATAAGAAATGATAACTAAAGGTAGAACTTTTATTGTTCCAAAAATAATTTTATCTAAAAAGCTATAAGGGATTCCATCTATTGGATTTAGTGCTAAAAAGTGCTGATGACCAACATTAAAAATTCCAAACAATAAACAAGGAATTAAAGATAGTACAACAATAATCATTGTTCTTTTTAAATCCACACTATCTCTAATATGAACTCCATTTTTGTTCGTGTGCCCAGGAACAAATAGAAAGGTATAAGTACCATCCCATACCGCATGAGCTATAGGAAATTTCCCATCACTCTTCGGTTTCATTTTCTGCATAAACTCTTCTAATGCCTTCATTTATCTATTATATCAATTTGTCAATAAATCAATGTCCCAATTGTTACATTGTTTAATTGGTTAACTATTCTAGCTCGTTTCTTTTCGTACTAAATCTAATGCTTCCCTTACTATTTTTTGTGTTTCTATTTTAGAAGTACAAGCATATTCACATAAAGCAAAATCTTCTGGTGCTACTTCGTAAATCCCTAAATTTTCCATTAAATCAATATCTTTATAAATCATAGACTTAACTAAATGAACTGGAAAAATATCCATTGGAAAGTACTGCTCATATTGACCAGCCATTACGAAAGCTCTTTCTTCTCCATTTATATTTGCGTCTAAATCTCTTTCTTTATTAGGAGATAAGAAAGATAATGAGGTTCTAGATAAACTAAACCCATTAAATCCAAAGAAAGGAAACCAACCAAAAAATCTTGGTTCTCCACCAGCGGGGATTGCAGTTACTTGATAATTATAAAATCCTAAATGCCCATTTTCTTGAACTTGATTTCCTGTTAAAGGATTTCCACTTATTATTCGAGCACCTTCCTCTAAATTTCCTTTAAGAATGTCTTTAATATTAGCACCCATTACAGTTTTAACATATTTTGGAGTAGTTATCTTAGAACCTACAACAGTAATAGCTCTTGAAGCATCAAACTTCCCCTCTTTAAACAATTTACCAATTGTTAAAACTTCTAAAGCATTTAATGTCCAAACTACATCTCCTTTATTAATAGGATCGATGTGGTGAATTTGAATTCCAACATTACCTGCGGGATGTGGACCTGAAACTTTATTGATTTGAACATTTTTAGCTCCAGTAAATGCCTCATCAGCATTAGCGTTACCTGTAATATTTAAATGAACAGTTCCTGAAGTTAATTTTGATAAAGCATCTAAACCAACTTGCAATTCACTTCCTTGTCCGTGAGCAACAAAACCGAAGTCAGGTGCTAAAGGAGAAGTATCAAAAGCCGTTACATGAATTGCCTTTGGTGTAACCATTGGGTTAGCAATAATATCAAAAGGTCTTTGGCGAATAAAAGGCCAAACTCCACTTTTTAACATAGTAGCCAGAACTTCTTCTTTAGCCATGTTAGTAGGATCTCCTTGTTTAAAGCTTTCATAAGAATTAGCACCGTCAGCCTTTACTTTAACCTCTAGTATCCTCCTTTTCTCTCCTCTTGTTATCTCTGTTACTTCACCACTAATTGGTGAAGTAAACATTACGCTATCAATTTCTTTATTGTAAAAAAGTGGAGATCCAGCCTTAACTTTATCACCAATCTTTACAGTTAGTTTTGGAGTTAATCCAGCGAAATCGGTAGGCTTTATAACAACATCAGAAGTAGAAGCAGCATCAGCATAAAGTCTTTCGGCAACACCTTTTAACTTAATATTAACACCTTTTCGAATTTTTACATCTTTTGACATGTATCTTTTTTTGTTGAATATAGGTACAAAAATAAAATAATATGTTTTTTTTTCCATTCAGTTTTTAAAAAATAAACGATACAACAGCTAATTTAGAATCATTCTAAATAGTACTCATTATGACAAAAAAAAATTCATCGATTAAATTCTCATACTCATTGTTAATAAAGATTAATTACTCATTGATTTGATGTGAAAAACAGAAAAAAAAATAGTGGAATTTTGCTCGGTCCAATATCGTATTTTTGGCAAATAAGATCAGTTTATGAAACTCAACACTTTAAATATTTCGATACTATCTACTCTAATTTTAGGTTCTATTTTTTTTATCTGTAGTTCCCATCAAATTATTGAAGATGATTATGCCTTAGAAAACTATATTCGCTATGATGATTATATATATGATGATAGTATAAAAACAGTTTTACTACACAAATTTGGCTCTCAAATGAGCTATCCAATCATAAATATTAGAGCAAAAGAGTTTATTAAACTAAGTTTTGATGATTTAAGACGAGATAATAGCATTTACAACTACACTGTTGTTCATTGCGATGCTAATTGGGAACCGTCTGACCTAGAACAAAATGAATATATTGAAGGTTTTTTTGAAGATGAATTATTTGATTTTGAATATTCAAGTAATACAGATTTATACTACACACACTATAACTTAACTCTTCCTAACGAAAATATGAAAATGACCTTATCCGGTAATTATATTATTATGGTTTATAAGGTTAACGATGCAGCACATCCAATTCTGACTAAACGTTTTATGATGTATGAAAGTAATGTATCTGTTGAGATGAACATTAAAAGGGCAACGGATGTAAATGAAAGTTATTTTAGACAAGAAGTAGATTTTAAAATTAACCATGATGGTTATGATATTAAAGATCCTTTTGGTAGATTAAATGTTGTTTTGATGCAAAACTATCGTTGGGATAATGCCATATCTGGTCTAGAACCAAAATTTATTAAGGATACCGAACTGAACTATGACTTTAATAATGGTGAAAATGTTTTTGATGCTAACAATGAATTTAGAGCGTTTGATTTAAAAAGCATTCGATACAATACCATCAGAGTAAAAAAAATTGAATTCAGTATTTTTGATAAAATGCAACATGCCTACTTACTAAATGATGAGAGACGCTCTTTTAAACAATACTATTCTAAAGTAGATTTAAATGGCAACTTTTTAATTAAACGTAATGAAGGTGATAACAGTGAAATTGAAGCCGATTATGTTAAAGTACATTTTACACTACCCTACTCTACTCCAATTAACGATGGTAGCCTTTATTTGTTTGGTAAATTTTGTGATTGGAAATTTAAAGAAGAGCTCAAATTAGATTACGATACCGTTAACCGACAATACACCAAAGAAGTTTTACTTAAGCAAGGTTATTACAATTACCTATATTGCTTCGTTAAAGATGGCTCTAAAAACACTGGAGATATTGCAATGGTTGAAGGTTCTCATTACGAAACCAAAAATGAATACTCTATTTTAGTTTACTATAGAGAAATAAACGACAGTTATGATAGACTGGTTGGATTTGCTGCTTCGAGTAATTAAAACTGATCCGTCATTATAAGTTGTATTTCTCATCATATTGATGGATATTATCCTGAGCCTACAGAAAGATCTAAAAAATTAAAACGAAGTAAATCACATTCATTTTCTTTTTCTGGTTCCCCAATTTATTGGGGAACGAATACTCTATACTTAACTTACAATAACAATAAGATATTACTCAGCTACAAAAGGGATTCCATAATAAAACTCTAATACTTTAAGTTTAAACATAAAGTCATACTTGCTTCGTATTAATTGAGATTGTGAACTAACCAAGTTATTTTTCGTTTGATTAAAATCAAAAGAATTAATTCCTCCAGATTTAAAACGCTCTTGAGAATAATCGAATGCTCTAGTTTGAGCCTCAACAGAAATTGTAGCCGCATCATAAGATTTAGATGATGCTAAAGCATCTGTATAAGCATTCTGAATAGTTTGTTTTAAACGTAAACGCTCACTCTCTAAATTGTATTCAATTTTTTGATAATTGATTTTAGACTTGTTTACTGCACTTCTAAATTGGTAACGATTAAAGATCGGAATGTTTAAGCCTACTGAAATAGATTGCCCTAAATTAGCATCAATTTGATCACTAAATAAATAAGGAGAAATATCAGTTGAACTTTGCCTGTGTTGATATGCTGTATTCATTCCAAAACTTAAAGATAAGGAAGGATAATAATTTGCTTTTGCAATTTGGATGCTTTTATCTGCACTTAAAATATTTAACTCTGCTAATTTAATTTCCGGGAAAGTCTCATTTGCCTTATTATAAATAGCAAAAACATCATTACTAAGTATAGCTTGATTTTGAACATCAACACTAACATCCTCTACATCAATATCGGTAGTTGCTAACTGAAGTAATTGAGATAGATTTAAACGAGTAATTAATATATTGTTTTCTGCAACTACCAAACTCTGATTATCATTCGCTAAAGTGGATTTAATATTCAATAAATCTCCTTGAGGCAAAACTCCTGCTTCTACCAACTCTCCTATTCTATTAACCTGTTCTTCACTTATTTTTAATTGAGATTGAGCAACTTTAAGCTGCTCTTTGGCAAACAATATTTGTAAATAAGAATTTACAACATTTAAAGCAATATCATTTTTCATTTTTGCTATTGCAGCATCTTGAATTTGAACTCCAATTTTTGATTGCTTTAAATTTTCGATATTCGCAAAACCATCAAATAAATTAACTGTTGAATTTACACCAAAATTATTTGATCTAAAATCTGCAGGAATTCTAGCTCCCGAAACTCCAATTGAAGAACCAAAATTAAAATTCTGTGAAGCCGAAGCATTTAAGTTTGGTGCAAAATTCCATTTAGCAGTCTTTACATCTTCTAAAGAGCTGTTCTTATCTAATTCTGATTGTTTAACAGAAATGTTATTTTCCAAAGCGTATTCTACACACTCTTTTAGATTCCACACTTTAGTATCTTGAGCAGAAACGCTACTCAATAATCCTAAACTTATTATTGATAATAAAATTTTCATATTCTTAGTTATTTTTTTTCTTCTTCTTTTTATCCTCATCAGATTTTTTCTTAAAAGGCTCTGTAATGTTCCAAACTTTAACTTTGTCAGCCTCAGTTAATCCATCAACAATTTCAACCATAATACCATCAGAAATCCCCAATTCAATATCTCTACGTTCAAACTCTTGATCTCCTAATTCCAATTCTACAAAAGGCTCATCAGTTTCCTCATCAAACTGAACTAAAGCTTCTTTAATTGCTAATACATTATCTTTTTGTCCAATTATGATCGTAGCATTTGCACTATAACCTGCTCTAACAAAAAAGTTTGTATCCAAAACAACATTTGCCTCAATCTTAAACTGAACCGCTCCTTGCTCCTCTATTCCTTGTGGAGCCACAAAACGTAACTTAGCATCAAATGTTTTATCATTTATAGCGCCTAAACTAATCAGCAAAGGCATGTCCATAATCAACTTACTTACTTCTGCCTCATCAACCTGACCTTCAAAAATCATATCCGTTAAATCAGCAATAGTAGCTACTGTTGTTCCTGGATTAAAATTATTACTCTCAATTACCTGATCTCCTTTTTTTACCGGAACTGTTAATACTGTTCCAGAAACCGTAGCTCTAATATTTGTATTGGCTGCTCCTTTTCCTGCAGTACCCATTTTTATAATTTTTAAATCATTCCCTGCATTCTCTAATTCTTGTTTAGCTTGCTTATATCTTAACTCAATAGCAATAAAATCTTGGTTAGACACAATACCTTTATCATAAAGAGTTTTATTTCTATTAAAATCAATTTCACCATTAGCTAATGAAATTTTAGCATTTTCTACTCTACCAATTGCACTATTCAATGCTTGCTCATTTGGAACAACTTTAATAGTTGCTATTAAGTCTCCAGAAGTTACAACCTCTCCTTCTTTAACAAAAACGGCATGTACAATTCCGGAAATTTGAGGTTTAATCTCAACTTCATCTTCAGGAACAACTTTACCCGTTGCCACTGTTTTCTTTTCAATGGTTGTTTTTGCTGGATTTTCCGATTCGTATTGAATTGGGTCTTGATTATTAGTCGTTATAAAGAAATTTGTTGCAAACACAACTCCTAATATTGTTACAATAATTAAAACGTACTTAACTGCCTTTTTCATAGTTTATTTTTTAATAAAATAGATAAAAGAACATTTGACTAAAAGAGAAAAGACTTCTTATCTATTCTACAAATTATTTCTTCTCTATTCTGAATTTATTTTACTCGTTATTAGTCTATTTTTTAGTTATTTATTCACTACTTAAATCATTCTAACATTAAGGCTACTCCTCTCTTAATGCATCTATTGGCTTTATACTAACTGCTCTTTGTGCAGGTATTAGCCCTATTAATGTTCCTAAAATTACCATTGTAAATAATGCGCCTAAAACAAACGGAATTGGAACTGTTGGGTTTGTATATGGAATATCTGCTCCTTCACTAGCAATAGATATTCCTTTTAGAGCAAACGAGCCTAGTATTATTCCGAAAACTCCCGCTATCATAGTAAGAAATACAGACTCTAGTATAATCTGTCCTCTTACCTCACTTGGTGTTGCCCCTAAGGCTCTTCTTACTCCCAACTCTTTTGTTCTTTCTTTTACAGATATCAATAAGATGTTTCCTATTCCAATAACTCCAGCTAAAATTGTAGCAATACCAACTACTAATGATAAAAAAGTTAAGCCTTTAGCAAAACCACTAATCTTAGTAAATATCTCCCCTAAATTAAATGAACCTATTGCCCTATCATCTTCTGGAGAGATTTGATGAATTTTCTTCAATACCTTTTTAACATCCTGCTCTACTTTCATTACATCTGCATCGTCATAAGCTGCGATTGCTAACCAGCCCACATCATCCCCTGTGTTATACAACTTTCTGTAGGTTGAAAATGGAATTGTAATATCTCCATCATCTCCAAAACCTCCACCGTCTTCAAACTTTTTAACCCCGATAACCTTAAAAAAAACATTATCAATTCTTATAAATTCACCAATTGGATCTGTGTCTTTCGCAAATAACTCTTTTCTAGTTCTTTCACCTATTACACATACTTTTCTGTGCTCTTTTATATCTCCCTCATTTACAAACCGACCTCCGATATATATCTTTTGAGCTGCTATTTTTGATAATACAGGAAAGTCTCCATAAATACTATAATAACCTGTTCTCTGACCATAAATAACTCCACCTGATTCTCCTCCAAAAGCTCCTTTTACGATTCTTGGGGCAATAAATTCAATTTCTGGAACACGTGAGACCAATGTTCTTACATCTCCTAATTTTAATTGTATAGGTCTTCCTGTTTTAAAACCTGCGTAAGGAACACTTGTAGTTTGTGCCCAAGCAAACATACTGTTCATTGCAATATTTTCAAAACGTTCTTCAAAACCATTATCCAAACCTTTTGCCGCTCCTGACAATACGATATAAATAAAGATACCCCAAAGCACACCAATAACAGTAATTATAGTTCTAGCCTTATTCTTTTGAATAGAACCAAAAATCTCTTGCCATGTATCTCTGCTTAGTATTAACATATTTTTTTTATAATAGAACGCTCAGCTTTAAGATAAAAAGAACATAGACTCTAATATTTATCTTTTTTCTAATCTCTAGCATCTACTCTCTCTTTGTTTTAAATTAAAAATTCATAACTCAACATTCATAATTCCCTACTCATCTCTTAAAGCTACAATTGGTTTAATCCGGGCAGCTCTCCTTGCAGGAACATAACCTGCAATTCCACCAAATATAATTAACAATACAGTTGCAAAAATTGCTGTACCCATATTGATATAAGGATTCTTAATAAAATAATTATCTAATGAATCTTCAATGGAATTTAAAAGGAAAATTCCTCCAAACAAACCAATATAACCTGCAGCTGTTGTGATAAAAATAGATTCTTGAAGAATCATAGCAATTACTGAGCGTGGAGTTGCTCCAATTGCTTTTCGTATACCAAGTTCTTTTGTTCTTTCTTTTACTACATAAACCATAATATTACTGATCCCAATTATTCCTGCTATTAATGTTCCTATACCCACAAAAGTCACTACCATCTGAAGTAAACTCCCAAACTGTTGATTTTGCTCTAAGTCTTCAGCTACATTTCTTAAATAAATGGCCCCTTCATCTTTAGTACTTATATCATGCCTTTTTTTCATGAAAGTCATTAATTCTGCTTCAAATTTCATTGCTCCTTGATAACCAATAATAGGCTTAAAGGCTACTATTAACTGACCAAGCTTATCTGTGTTTTTTTCAATGAGCTGATTTGTGGTGTATGGTATATATACAAATCGTTCCTCATTGTCTCCTCCGTCATCTTGAAAAACACCTACAACCTTAAAAGATCGTTTTCCTATATCAATAAACTGCCCTAAGGCATCTTCTCCTTTAAAAAGATCTATCTCAACTAAACGGCCAATTACTGCGTATTTTGTTTTATTCAAAACATCTTGATTATTAATGAATCTTCCTTTCATCATAATCGTTTTTTCTGCATGCTGATGACCAGACGCGACCGCTCTTAATCCATAGTTATTAGATTTGTTTTTATATTTTATAGTATAATTCCTCTGAATACGAGGTGTTATATACTGTAATTGAAAAGCAAAGTTTTTTTGAATAGCAACTAAATCAGCATTATCAAACTCAATATCTCTACCAGATTTAAAACCATTATGAGGTATAGTAGTTCTTCCTGGAAAAAGCCTAAAAATATTTGTAGCATCGTCCATAAAAAACTCTTGAAACGAATTTTTTAAGCCATTTCCAAAACCAAAAAGGATTACAAAAATAAAAATACCCAAAGCCACCGTAAATCCAGAAAGAAAAGTTCTTAGCTTATTCTTCGAAATTGTTTCAAATATTTCTTGCCAGCTATCTCTGTTAAACATGATCTGAAGCTCTTACCTGATTTACTTTTTTATCATCTATTATTACTCCATCTTTCAAAAGTACAATCCTCTTACACATTTGAGCTATATCATCTTCATGAGTAACAACTAAAATGGTCTTCCCTTCATCATTAATATCTTGTATTAATTGCATTACTTCATAAGATGTAGTTGAATCTAAAGCTCCAGTAGGTTCATCTGCTAAAAGAACTTTTGGTTGAGCTGCTAATGCTCTAGCAATAGCTATTCTTTGTTTTTGACCACCAGAAAGTTCACTTGGAAGATGAGATGACCAATCTTCTAGGCCAACTTTTGCAAGATATTGCATTGCTTTTTCTGTACGTTCTGCACGACCTACTTTTTGATAATAAAGAGGCAGAGCTACATTTTCTAAAGCTGTTTTGTAATTAATTAAGTTAAATGATTGAAAAATAAACCCTAAAAATTTGTTTCGATACTTTGCTGCTTTAGTTTCATCTAAGTCTTTAATAGGAAAGTTATCTAACATATACGATCCTTTATCAGCAACATCTAACATACCTAAAATATTTAGTAATGTAGATTTTCCAGAGCCCGAAGACCCCATTATGGCAACTAACTCCCCTTCCTCAATATTAATGTTAATACCTTTTAAAACGTGAAGTAAATTCTTTCCTATTTTGTACGATTTATGTAAATCTTTTATCTCTATCATTCTGTACAAATATTAAATTCTTAAACAAAACTAATCTTCTTAACAATGCTAAGATGTTAATATTTTATAAAAGGAAATTTAAAATGATAGATGGTAAAAACACTAATTAATCCTAGGCAAACACATACTTTATATTTTTCTTGGTTAAATCTAAAAAAGGGCTGATTAAACATTTTTTTTTAATAGCTTTTATCAATTCTATTGTCTCTATTTATCAGCGAAAAATATGAATTTAAACTGCCTAATTAACTTTTTTTTTTTTCGAATCATAATCTTTTCCTTTGTTATAAGCCCAAAAGAAAATGATTGCCAAACCTACTACTGTTGCGATTCCGATAATAATTGAAGAGTCCATAATTAAAGTATTTTAGGTTAAGTGATTGAAAACCTGTTTACTCAAACTTCAATCACACTACAAGTATAACGTAAACAACGACTAAAAGGTTGTTTTTGTCGATAAGTTTTTTAACACAACAATGTTAATTTGGTTACTTTTAATTTTAATAAATTATGAAAAAGAGTATTAATAAAATAAGCATTCAAAAGAGAAATGAGTTCACTCCTGATGAGTATTTTGCAGGTATCAAAAAAGGAAATAGAACAATCCTTAGCAAAGCAATCACACTTATTGAAAGCTCAAATTCTAAACATCAGAAAATTGCAGAACAGTTAGTTGAACTATGTTTACCTTTTTCTGGAAATAGTATTCGGATAGGAATTACAGGAGTTCCAGGTGTTGGAAAAAGTACATTTATTGAATCCTTAGGTTCCTATTTAATAGACACTAAAAATAAGAATATTGCTGTTTTAGCTATTGACCCCAGTAGTAAAAAAACTGGAGGAAGTATTTTAGGCGATAAAACTAGAATGAATAAACTCTCCGTTAATTCTAATGCTTTTATTCGCCCTTCGCCCTCCTCTGGAACTCTTGGAGGTGTTGCAAAAGCGACAAGAGAAACAATTATTTTATGTGAAGCTGCTGGTTTTGAAACTATACTAATAGAAACTGTTGGTGTTGGTCAATCTGAGATTGAAGTTAAGTCTATGGTTGATTTCTTTTTATTACTTATGCTAGCTGGAGCTGGTGATGAATTACAAGGAATAAAAAGAGGAATTATGGAAATTGCAGATGGTATTTTCATTAATAAAGCTGATGGAAATAATATGATAAAAGCTAAAATAGCTATTCGAGAATATAAAAATGCCATTCATCTTTTTCCTGCTAACAATAATAATTGGATTCCGAAAGTTTCTTCTTGCTCAGCTATTGAAAACGAAGGAATTTCTGAAATTTGGGAGGTAATCGAGAGTTTTAAGAATTTAACGATTCAAAATAGTTCTTTTTATGAGAATAGAAAACAGCAAGCAAAATTTTGGTTAGAGCATACAATAAACATCTCTATTAAGGAGGAGTTTTATGCCAACGATAATGTGAAAAATAAATTGACAGAGCTAGAAAGTAAAGTTATTGAAGGTACTTTGAGTCCATTTAAAGCTGCTAAGGAATTGCTTGATATCTTCAAAAGCTAACCAAAATAAGTATCTATTAAAATAATTCAAGGTAACTTCGCTTTTTAATTATTAATAATGAGATTAAGTCCTACAATATTGCTATTACTTTTTTGCGCTACAAGTTTTGCTCAAGAAACTGAAAAAACTCATTCTAATAAAGGAAAAATTTATGCTTTCTGGGGTTGGAACCGAGGTTGGTATTCTAATTCAGACATTAATTTTACTGGTGATAATTACGATTTTACATTAAATGAGGTAGAAGCTACTGATCGTCAATCACCACTTGATATGGGGGTTTATTTCGGTATTACAACTATTACAATCCCTCAAACTAACTTTAGATTAGGTTATTTTATTAATGATAATATTGATATTTCTTTTGGAGTTGACCATATGAAATATGTAATGGTAGAAACTCAAGATACCGAAATTTTGGGGAAAATTGATACTGACAGTGATTATGATGGGATTTATAATGGTGAAACACTTACTACTAGTCAACAGTTTTTAAAATTTGAACATACTGACGGACTTAACTATCTCAACTTTGAGATTACATACAATAAAAATATTTTAGATCTTTTAAAAGTTAAAAATAATCCTACCAAAATTGAATTAAATTACTTAGTAGGATTTGGATTGGGGGCAATGATGCCTAGAACAAATGTTACTTTTATGGGAAGAACAAGACATGACGAGTTTCATTTTGCTGGATATGGTTTTGGAGCAAAAATTGGCTTAAACGTTACTTTCTTTAAATTCTTTTTTCTTCGTTCTGAATATAAAGGTGGGTTTATTGATATGCCAGATATTAGAACAACTCCTGACCCAATTGACAGAGCAAGTCAACACTTTTTCTTTACGCAACTAAATTTCAACTTTGGATTTGCCATCAATCCTTTTAATTAAAACAACTGTCTAATTTCTTTTTTAAGAATAAGAATAGCTATTTGAGCAGGCGATTTTTCTAAGTTCACCATAATTTCAAATATTTTTTGTCCTAATTGAACAGCATTAGCATCTGGACTAACTTTAGAAGCAGCAATTCTTACAATCTTTAAAGATTCATCTTTAGCTTGAGTAACGTTCTCCCAAGAAGAATTAGAAATATATAATTGTTGAGTTAAATTATGCTCAAATTCTTGCTGAATGGTTATTAACAACTCTGATTTTAACATTTTAGCACTCATTCCTGATTTAGAAACTCTAAGCACCAATTTATCCATTGAAATTCTCTCCAAAAACAATACTAGTCGCTCATAAGCCTGTAATCTTAATGGAGTAGTTACTGTATTATTTTCTTTTCGTAACATCATTAATTGCTTTCTATGCTCGGTTTCTAAAAAGC
Source organism: uncultured Flavobacteriales bacterium (assembly GCA_913048175.1). GTDB lineage: Bacteria > Bacteroidota > Bacteroidia > Flavobacteriales_E > Vicingaceae. Next base: position 12,520 of record CAJWVX010000012.1, read on the forward strand.
GATTCATAACAAAGTAAAGTGCTACAAACATTACAAGTGATGGTAAAATGTATTTTAAAATTTCTAAGAAAGTATCCATAAAACTGTTTAATAAAGGTGGTAAAAATAAAAAATAAAAAGAACGTATCATTTTTTATAAAATAGAATCTTCATTTTATTAAACACCCACTCTATTCAACATGACAAAAGTTTATTCATAATGACACTATTCGAGATACTTAATCGGTACAATTTCATTAATTTCGCTATCTATTATTATTAACAATGAATAATCAAATATCAAATACATTAAACAATCTTAGCGAATCTGAAACTCTTGCTATGACAAGATTAAGTAGAGAGTTAATCGCTGAGGGAAAAGATGTAATAAGCTTAAGTATTGGAGAACCAGATTTTGATACTCCTGAATTTATTAAGGATGCTGCAAAAAAAGCTATTGATGACAATTATACCCACTACACTCCTGTACCTGGTTACTCTGAACTTAGAAACGCAATTTCTACTAAGTTTAAACGTGATAATAATTTAGATTATTCACCCGATCAAATTGTTGTCTCTACTGGAGCAAAACATTCTCTTGCAAATATTTCTATTAGTCTTTTAAATCCAGATGATGAAGTAATTCTTCCTGCACCCTACTGGGTTAGCTATAGAGAAATTGTGAAAATACCTGGTGCAAAACCAGTTGAAATACCTAGCTCTATTGATCAAGATTTTAAGGTTAGTATTGCCCAGATAAAAGCAGCAATTACTGATAAAACAAGAATGATTTGGTTTAGTACACCCTGCAATCCTAGCGGATCCGTTTACTCGAAAGATGAACTACGAGATATTGCTGAATTAATTAAGGAATATCCTAATATCATAATTGTATCTGATGAAATTTATGAACACATAAGTTTTACAGGCAAACATGAAAGTATTGCTCAATTTGATTTTATCAAAGATCAAGTAATTACCGTAAATGGTGTTTCTAAAGGTTTTGCAATGACTGGTTGGAGAATTGGTTATCTAGGCGCTCCAAAATGGATAGCTGACGCTTGTATTAAAATGCAAGGTCAATTTACTTCAGGAACTTGTAGTATTTCACAAAAAGCTGCTCAAGCTGCCTTGGAAGCTGATCCAGTCTGTACTTTGAAAATGAAAAAATCATTTGAAAAAAGAAGAGAATTAGTACTTTCTTTAATGAATGAGATCCCTGGAATAAAATTAAATTTCCCGAAAGGAGCTTTTTATGTTTTTCCAGATGTCTCTAATTATTTTGGCAAATCTGACGGAGAAACAGTAATTAATAACGCTACGGATTTAACAATGTTTTTGTTAAACAACGGTTTAGTTGCTCTGGTTACTGGAGAAGCTTTTGGTGACCCAAACTGCATCAGAATTTCATACGCTGCATCAGAAGAGGTTTTGATTGAAGCAATTAAAAGAATCAAAGAAACATTGGCATTATTAAAATAACAATGATGAATAAAAACGAAATAGTTAATCTTTTTAAGAGTTTCAATAACATTAATGTATTGATCATTGGAGATGTTATGATTGATTCATACTACTATGGTGAAGTTAATCGAATTTCACCTGAAGCTCCTGTACCTATTGTTTCTGTAAACAAAAAAGATAATCGTTTAGGAGGAGCGGCTAATGTTGCCCTCAATATAAAAGCATTAGGAGCTAATCCTATTTTATGCTCTGTTATTGGAAAAGATAGTGCTTCTGAAAAATTTAAAGAATTATTAAAAAAAGAAGCTCTAAGTGCTGAGGGAATTACTGAAAGTAATGAGAGGATTACAACCGTAAAAACGAGGGTAATCGGAAATAAGCACCAAGTTCTTCGTGTAGATTCTGAAATTGATACTCCCCTATCAGAAACTGAAAACACAAAATTAAGCACTGCTATTAAATCATTAGTTGATAACAATAAAATTGATGTTGTAATTTTTCAAGATTATGACAAAGGTGTTATTACGGAGAGTCTAATCGAAGAAATAATTTCAATCTGCAATTCTAAAAATATTCCTACAGCAGTAGACCCTAAAAAAAGAAACTTTAGTTTTTATAAAAAGGCGACACTTTTCAAACCAAATCTTAAAGAATTAAAAGAAGGTTTAAATATTGAAATTGACCCTTCAAAATCTGATGAGGTTGAAAAAGCTATTGAACAATTAAATGCTTCTCAAAACAATAAAATTAACTTTATTACACTTTCTGAATACGGAGTTTTAATAAAAGACGAATCAACACAAAAACAGATACCAGCACACATCAGAAGTATTGCTGATGTTTCTGGTGCAGGAGACACTGTCATTAGTGTTGCATCGCTTTGTTTAGCATTAAATCAACCAATATCAATGATTGCTGAAATTGCTAACCTAGCTGGAGGCCTAGTTTGTGAAAGTGTTGGTGTTATCCCAATAGATAAAGACCAATTATTATCTGAAGCAATAAACAACTTAATATAATCTTAAATGACAGTAATTCCATACAAAGACAATTCGGAAAGTAAAAAAGAACAGGTTGCTACTATGTTCAATAACATTTCTAAGAAGTATGATTTTTTAAATCATTTCCTCTCTCTGGGTATTGATATCCTTTGGAGAAAAAAAGCGATTAAGTTGCTTCAAGAATCGCAACCTAAGCAAATTTTAGATATTGCTACAGGAACAGGTGATTTTGCAATTGAAGCACTAAAATTAAACCCAAAAAAAGTTACTGGAATTGACATTTCTGAAGGAATGCTAAGTGTTGGGAAAGAAAAGATCAAGAAAAAGGGATTGCAAGATATAATCGAGTTGAAATTAGGAGATTCTGAAAACTTAGAATTTCATAGTAATACTTTTGATGCTTACACAGCTGCTTTTGGTGTTAGAAATTTTGAAAACTTAGAAAAAGGACTAACAGAAATGTTAAGGGTTTTAAAACCTGGAGGAACTTCAATTATTTTAGAATTCTCTAAACCAACAGCATTTCCAGTTAAACAGCTTTATAACTTCTATTTCAACTATATGCTACCTGGTATTGGTAAGTTAGTATCAAAAGATGGTAGCGCTTACACTTATTTACCTGAATCTGTTGATGCTTTTCCTGATGGAAATAAGTTTGTATCTATTCTTGCTAAAGTGGGATATAAAGACATTAAAGAAATAAGGTTAATGTTTGGTATTGCTTCTATATATAAATCAAACAAATAAAAACGATAATTTATCGTTATACTCCTGAAAAAAGGAAATGTTAAGAATTAAAATAATCATATTAGCCCTTTCATTAGGTTTGTTTACTAAAGCTTTCGGACAAAGGCCAACTACCAAAAACTTGGCTAAGTTCGATCACCGTTTTATGCATTTTGGTTTTTTATTAGGCATCAATAATGCCTACTTTATTGCTGATCGGTTTCCTCCGACTGTTGCAGGTTCAGATAGCTTATTTGTTTTAGATGCAAAATCAGCTACTGGTTTTAATTTAGGTATTATATCATCGATGCATCTTAGCCCTGCATTCAGTCTTAGATTTACTCCTAATTTAGCTTTCTCCTCAAGAAGTTTAATTTATCAGTTTAAAACTTATGAAGGAACAAAAGAATATACTAAAGTTATAGAGTCAACATTAATTAATTTTCCACTTAGTATCAAATACAAATCGGTAAGAGTTAATAATTTTAGCGCTTACATTTTAGCAGGGGCCGCGTATAGTTTAGATTTAGCTTCTAATGCTGGCTATGAAAACACATCTACAGACCCTAACGATATAATTGTTGCCCTTAAAAAAGGTGATTATTTAGGTGAAATTGGTTTTGGAACCGACTTCTATTTAGAATATTTTAAATTCGGTTTAGAATTAAAAATGTCCTATGGTCTTAAAGACTTATTAGATCATGATGAAACTCAGTTCTCTTCCCCAATAGATCAATTAAGATCTAAAATGTTCCTTCTTTCTCTTACCTTTGAGGGATAGCCTTGAGATTATAAATTTTAAAGGTTGAATTCTAAATAATTTAAAACTTAACACTTAACATTCCCAATTTCTACTTATGGAAACAATTCAACTTTCAGTTTTACCTGAAATAGCGGCCAGTAAAGAACTTTTAAAAGAGCTATTATCAGAAGAGTTTAACACTTCTGCTTTTGATTTTAAAATTCTTAAACGTTCTATTGATGCGAGAAGAAAGCCAGTTACTATTAGCTTAAAGGTAGAAGTATATCTTGATGGAGAAAGTATTCCTAAAACAGTTATTGAAAAAAAATACCAAGATGTTAAAGATTCAGAATCGATTATTATTATTGGTTGTGGTCCTGCAGGAATGTTTGCAGCGCTTAAACTTATTGAATTAGGTTTAAAACCCATCATTATAGAAAGAGGAAAAGATGTAAGAAGTAGAAGAAGAGATTTAGCAGCGATAACTAAAAAACATATTGTAAACTCAGAATCTAACTATTGCTTTGGAGAAGGTGGCGCAGGAACTTACTCTGATGGAAAACTCTATACACGTTCTAAAAAAAGAGGTGATGTAAATGCTATTTTAGCAACTTTAGTTGAACACGGAGCTCCCGAAGAAATTATGGTGGATGCACATCCACACATTGGAACTAATAAATTACCAAATGTTGTTACTGCAATTAGAGAAACTATATTGGAACATGGTGGTGAAATTCGCTTTGATACTAAGCTTACCGATATTATTATAACTGATAATCAAGTTGAAGGTATAATTACCCAGGATGATGAACAGATACTTTCTAAAAATGTTATTTTAGCTACAGGTCACTCAGCAAGAGATATTTTTTACTTACTAAATGATAAAGGTATTGCTATCGAAAAAAAACCTTTTGCTTTAGGAGTTAGAGTTGAACATCCTCAAACCCTTATTGATTCAATTCAATATCATTCTAAAGAAAAAAGTGACTTATTACCTCCTGCTTCATATAAATTAGTACAACAAGTAAAACAGCGTGGAGTATTCTCATTTTGTATGTGCCCAGGAGGTATTATAGCTCCATGTGCAACTGCTCCAGGTGAGATTGTAACTAACGGATGGTCTCCATCAAAAAGAAACAACCCTTATGCCAATTCGGGAATAGTAGTTACTGTTGAAGATCTAGATTTAGAGCCTTTTAAAGCATTTGGAGAATTAGCTGGATTAGAGTTTCAAAAATCAATAGAAAGAAAAGCTTTTGAAGCTGCAGGCAATAAAGAAAACAATGGACAATTTGCCCCTGCACAACGATTAACAGATTTTATTAATGGAAAAGTATCTACAGATTTACCTGAATGTTCCTACACTCCTGGAATAGTAAGTGCTCCAGTTCATGATATTTTACCAAAAGCTATTACAAGAAGACTACAAGAAGGTTTTACAATGTTTGGGAATAAAATGAGAGGCTACCTTCATCCCGATGCCATTGTTGTTGGTGTAGAAAGTAGAACTTCATCTCCAGTTAAAATCCCAAGAGATAAAGAAACTCTTCAACATACTGAAGTTAAAGGATTATTCCCTTGTGGCGAAGGTGCAGGTTATGCAGGAGGTATTGTTTCGGCTGCAATTGATGGAGAAAAATGTGCTGAAGCTGTTGTTATATGATTAAAGAACTAAATAAACTAAGTTAATTCAAGGCCTAAAGTAACCTCATTTTCAAAAAATAAGATGTACTAAAACGTTCCTTTTTTGCAATAAAAAAACTTTTTACAAAAAAAGCGAAGACAAAATCATCGCTTTTTATTTATGTTAATCTACAAATAGTAGAGATCAATCACAATTTAATCTTGTCTAAAATAACACCTATTTCCATTGCAAAATTTAATGGATCTACAGGAGTGTTCTGCTCAATAACATAAGTGTATATTCCTGTTTCTTCATATTTCTTATTTGCTGCAACCAAATGTTCACTGTCCCAAATATCTAACCCAGGTTCTCCAATATAATCTCCGTTGGCTGCTCTTATTTTTAAATCGTATTCTTTAATTAACTCTTTACCACTTGGGCTTATTTCAGTTACTTTTACATTAGCAGTTTGGTATTGATATCCTGAAGCAAATCTAAATGACAAACTCATATTATAAACAACACTCTTATCTTCAACAGGAACTTTAAATGTTCTTACATCATTTTTTAACCATTCTAATTCTGGAGATAAATCTTGATGCTCAATGAATACTCTATTCTCTGGTTTACATGATATTAAACATGATATTAATGCAATAATCGTTAGTGTTTTTTTCATTTTTAGGTAATATTATTGAGCCTTAATGTAGTAAGATTCAGCGTTAGGTAGCCATTCTTTTATTCTTTCAATTCTAATATCTTCACTAGGATGTGTTCTCATAAATTCGGGTGTTCCACCACTACCACCAACAGCCTTCATTCGGCCCCAAAATGGAATTGCTTCAGCTGGTTGATAACCTGCCATTGCCATAAATACCATTCCTAATTTATCTGCTTCGCTTTCTTGATTTCTTCCAAATGCTAACATCCCAACTTGAGAACCTGCACCTATTGCACCCATAAGGACAGTTTGCATCAGAACTGAATTTTCTTTCATTGCTATAGCAGCACCTGTTGATATTCCTTGAGCAACCATTCCTTGGCTCATCCTTTCATTCCCATGTCTAGCAATCGCATGCGCTATTTCATGCCCCATAACAACTGCTAATCCTTCTTCTGTTTTTGTTATTGGTAATATTCCTGTATAAACCACCACCTTTCCACCTGGCATACACCAAGCATTTACAGTGTTTTCATCAATCAAATTAAACTCCCATTTATACCCTTTAATTCTACCAGACATTTTATTGTCTTTCATGTATTTCTCTACAGCAAGAGCAATTCTTTGACCTACCCTCTTAACCATTTTAGTTTGGTCCATATTATCTGCAACTGGAGGATTTTCTGATAAAAAAGATTGATACTGTGTTAAGCTCATACTCATCATCTGACTTTCTGGAAATAAACTTATTTGTCTTCTGCCAGAAATTGGAACTCTTGCACAAGACCACATTATTAGTGCGATAATTAGTATTGGAAATATTCTTTTTAATGTCTTCATCGATTGATTTAAATCTTCTACTTTTTCAGGTTTAATTTATCTCTACAGTTAAACCACTATCCCCTAAAAGTTCAGCCATTAATTCTAAATCTTTAAAGTTTCCCTTTTTAACAGCGCACTTACCTGTGTGATGGACTAATGTAGCACACTGTTCAGCCTGTAGAGCCTCATGTTTACAGACTTTAACTAATAAGTCTATTACATGGTCAAATGTATTTACATTATCATCAAACAATACCAAAATATGTTCTTTAACAACTTGTTCTTTTAAGTCTACAACTTCCTCAAATAATGTTTCTGTCATCTTATTGATTTTTTTTTATTAGTTCAAGAGCCTTATCTACTCCAATTTTAACTCCTTTTTGAAACGCTATAGTTTTAGGGTTTTTAACACCCATGTCTTTCATTTCTATCTGTAAGTCTAAAGCCGATTGATAATCAGAGAAAGATCCAATCGTATAAACAGTTTTATCTTCTACTTCATAGTTTTCAACACCCCTACTATTAAGCTTTAAGAACAATCCTACTTCATCAATAGGAACGTCTTCTGAATACTCCCCTAACTGTACTTTAAACTCTAAGCCTAATTCTTTACTTACTTCACTAGGCTCTTTTTTTGGAGTAATTTGTAATTCAATATCATTCTCTAACAGGTCAGATTTAACTGAAATTTCTTCTTCAGAAGTCTCTATAAGTGGTGTTTCTTTATCTAGTCTTATTTCTTCAGGAATAATAGTTGTTTCAAGAATAGAAGTAACAGTTGCAACTGTTACTTTATTTCCGTCTTTATAAGCAACTACAAATGCATCAATAATTCCTAAGCCTCTAATTCTATCTTTAGCAACATTTGCCTCAGCCAAAGTTTTATGTACTCCAGAAGTATACCTAATTAAACCGCTAGCAGTTCTTTCGCTATTTAATGGTGATACATTATTAAATTGTCCCTCAGTAACCTCCTTAGAGTATACACCAACTTGAATTGCATAAAATGCACCATCAATATTTCTTACATCTGTAGAAACACCATCTTTTACTTCTTCAGTTGTAATTGGTTCCGATTCCTCTAACGAAGGTTTAGTGTTGTTGTAATTATTTTCAGTTTCAACATTTGTTTCTGTTGAATTAAATTCAGGATTTGAGTTACTTGCAATAGACTCTTTAACCACCGGTTTCTTATCTAATATTGCACGAGCCTCAGTCATACTTATTCGTTTACCATTAAAGAATCCGACCACAAATGCGTCATTGTACCCAATGTCTCTAATCATTTTTTTAGCTTCATTAGCAACGTTAAACGATTTAAATAACCCAGCAGTATATCTTGTTATTCCACGCCCTGCATCTTCAGCTAAAATAGGTGCAAAACCTCTAAAGTGATCTTGTGGTATTGGGTTTCTAAATGCTCCAATTTGTACTTTAAATACTAACCCTTCAGGTAACTTAGAAGAAACTGGTATTCTTCTACTGTTACTATAAGCTGCTTTATTGTTATTGATAACAAAAATAGATTCACTAAGAACTGATGGAATAGCATCAATATCTTCAGGAATAGAACTACTAATTACTGATTCTTCAATGTTGGTAACAGGTTCTTCTTCTAATAGTTCTTTGATAATAGTATCATCAATATTAGAAATTTCTACTTCATTTAAAACTAGCTCTTCAGCAGTTATGTCTTTATTATTCGATTCTTCCAAAGGATTAACAATCCCTTCTTCATTTAGAGCATCCTCTTCCGAACTTATAATTAACTCATCCACAACAGGCTCCTCAATACTAACAGTTTCTTCTTCAATTTTCTGTTCGCTTGAAATTGGATCTTCACTACTTGATAGTTCCTCTTCATTTATTGACTCATCAGTATTCAACTCTACGTTTGCTTCAACTAGTTCTTCATTCATATTTTCAGCTTCTTCTGCTAAAGCTATAGTTTCTTCTTCAACAATATTTGAAGCAGTTCTAGTCATTACTTTATCCATAAAATCTTGATCATATGTTTCTATTTTTTCTATAACGGTATAATTATTTGCTTCATTTTCACCAGCATTAATTAAAATAAAATCTGATTTATCAGCAGCTTCTTTTGCTTGATCTTCTTTATTTGCAGCACTCATTTTTAACTCTGCAGATTTAGTTTCATTATCAGTAATCATCTTCTCTAATTTTTCAATTTGAGCAGTTTTTTTAGCTTTATCTTCTTCCGATGACGCTCCCTCAGCCATTGCTCTCAAACTTATACCTAATTGGCCTTGATCTTTAGCTTCCTCTTCAAATTTTTGAGCCTCAACATATTCAACTTCTGCCTCCTTTTCTAATCTTCTTTTTTTAGCCTTTAACTCTGAAAATTCTATATACTCTTCTGAATTTTTAATTGATGTAATTTCAACTGGCTGAAGTTTTAGAAGAACTTCTTGATCTTCTGAAGAAATTAGGCTGTTTGAAGCAATAAGCAATTCAACATCTTCAATTACATTATTTGCTAAAGAACTCTCTTCATTCAATTGACTAGATTCTTCATTCACTTCTAACAATTCTTCACTTAATTCAGTTTCTTCTAACACAATAGCATTTATGCTATTGTCTGCTTCTGATGAATTTACAACTGTAACTGAAGCTTCCGTTAATGTTAATCCTGATAAAGCATAAATTGCCATCACTTGTTTTTCAATAGCCTTCATTTCTAATTCGTATGCTTTTTGTAGCGCTCTTTCTTTTAGAACAAAGGTTGAAGCATTTTTAGCTTCCTCTCTTTTAATCTTAGCTTGATCATAGTAATTGTCTGATTCTTCAGTAAACATTTCAGCTCTTAAAACTTCATCAGAATTAGATTCTGAAATAGTTGATCTTAACTCAGATGTTACTGCTTGATTGTTGTAATATTCATTTCTATTAGCATTTTCATAAATTTTAGCTACTTTTTCTTGCTTTCTTTGAGATTGCTCAATTAAATTGTTAACTTCATTAAATGCATCCTCTTTGTCATCTTCAGAAGAAATTTCGTTGGCGACAATCAATTTTGTTTCTGCTTTCTCATTTAAACTTCTTGCTTTTTCTTTTAATTCATTTACGTTAATCAATTCTATTTTAGATTGAGTAGAAGTATAATTAAATTTATTGTTATACTTCAAATTAGAAAAATCATCCTCGGGACTATCTAAATTGTTTTCTGTCAAATCTTCCTTTAGTAATTTATTGCCAATTAAAGTTCTATTTGAAACAACTTCTTCAGTATTATTAGAAGTTTCATTAATATTCGTTTCCTCAACAGTTGGCTCTTCAGAAGTAGTGCTAGATAGGTCAATCTGAGTCGTTTCTTCTATCCTTGCTATAGGTTCCTCTGAAGAAATTGATTCTTCTGGAAGCATAGTTTCCGCTTGCATTTTATACAATCCAGAAAACTCTTGTTGCTCAATTAAATCACTTTCTAAAACAGCAATTTCATTGGCAATATCATTTTTCTGATCATTATCTACTGTTGTCAGTATAGATTTTCTCTCTTTTATTTTTGATTCTATTGTTTTTTCCCAATTATTATGAATAGCAACCTTTTGCATCGTTGTTTCATAATTATCTTCCTTATTAACAGCATCTAATTTAGTTTTGTAATTATCTTTATAATCAGTCCCTTTATAAACTTCACTACTTGAAATAGCTTCCTCATTATTCGCAATTGACTCTTCAGTGTTAGACTCTAATTCTTCTATTGAGTTATTATCCTCTTCATTACTTTTAACTTCTTCAGAACTCGCAATTGACTCTTCATAATTTTTTACAGTTTCTTCATTATTTGTTATCACTTCTTCTGAAGTTTCAGTTTCATTAGTAGCTAATGGATCTAAAGTTGAACTTTCTGTTGGTGAAAACGATTCTGCTTGCATAGCATATAGAGCTGAAAATTCTTGTTGCTCTAATAAATTACTTTCTAAAACAGCAATTTCATTTTCAATCCCATCTTTATCAGCAACATCAGCTTCAGCTAATTCCATTTTTTTAATCAGAATTTCTTGCTCAGTTGCACTTGCCCAATTTTCATGAACTTTAGATTTTTTTATATAAGATTCAAAATCATCTTTATCTTCAATCTTTTCTAATTCAGAAGTATATTTAGATTCATAATCAACAATACTAACAGATGTATTTATTTCTTCATTATCTGGTATCACTTCTTCTGAAGTTTCAGTTTCATTACTAGCTAATGGATCTAAAGTTGTGATTTCTGTTGGTGTTATCGATTCTGCTTGCATAGAATATAGAGCTGAAAATTCTTGTTGCTCTAATAAGTTACTTTCTAGAATAGCAATTTTATTTTCAATGCCATTTTTTTCTTCAGAATTAGCTTCAGCTAATTCTATTTTTTTAATCAAAATATCTTGCTCTGTTGCAGTTGCCCAATTCTCATGAACTCTAGATTTTTTAGAATAAGATTCAAAATCATCTTTATCTTCAATTGTTTTTAGTTCAGAAGTATATTTAGATTCGTAATCAATTAGTCCTCCATCTGCATTCATAATATTAACTTCTTCTTTACTGTATTTATCAAGAACTTCATTAGTAGATTTTGTAACAGATAAACTCTCTTCAATAAGAGTAGATGTATCATTTATTGTTAAGTTATTTGCAGCTACTAATTCTTCAAGCGCTATAAATTCTTTTTGCTTCTCTAGCTTTAAAGCTTTTAAAACAGTACTTTTTTCTTCTAAATTAACTTTCTTACCTAAATCTGTTTCTGATACTATTTGAATATCTCTTATCGTAATTTCCTCATCAATATCCTTTATCCAACGCTCATTAATATTCATAATAATTACTGAACGCTCATCTTCAGTCATATCATTACCAGCATCAGCTAACTCAGAACTATACCTTGTGTTATAGTCAATAATCTTTCCTGATTCATCAATAATTTTAAATTCATCTTTGTGATCTTCTATTTTATAAATTTCCGAAGAAGAAACTATTTCATTTGTCACATTTTCTTCAGTATATAATCCAACTAACCCTTCTTTTTCAAAATAAACAACATCCTTTTCTAATTTCAATTTAGTTGCAGGTTCTACAGTCTTTCCTATATTAGAAACCTCATTTAAAGAAGCTATTACAGACTGAGTTGAAGCTACTTTATTTTTAGCTATAAGATAACTTTCATTAGATTTAATTAGTTTAGATTTAGTTCTATCTAAATCAAATTCAGTATCTTCAACATCAATTTTTAAAGCCTCAATTCTTTCTTCTAAATCTGATTTTTCACTTTTCTTTTTGGTAACTTTTTTAAGATCTTCTAGCTTATTGATTGTTTCTGTTAACTCATAAGCTCTATTTTTCAACTCTACAACATCATTCCTATCGTTATTATAAATAATTTGTTTTGCTGATAGATCATTAGTTAAAATGTCTTCCTCAGTATTTAGAGCAGATTCACTATGGTATGTTGCAGAAGTAATCTTATCTAAAGCTGATAAATTAGTTTCAGCTTCAGTTCTATCTCCATTGTCAATATCATTATTAACTGCTTCTTGTAAAGATTTAACCTTTTCTATATCACTCTCTCTCTCTACAACCTCATTATCTAATGTTTTCGCTAAAGCAATCGCAGCAACAACCTCATTTATCAAATTAACTGCTTCTATTTTTTTAAGTTCAGCCTCTTTCGAATTACCGTTATCAGAAAGTGCTTTTGACTCATTAAAAATTTCTTTTGCCTTAATACTTTTTGTGCTTGCTATTTGGTAAGAATTATTTGCTTTTTCTTTTGATTTTGCCGCTTGTTCAATAATTCTTGAAGCTGTTTCATCTGTTTTGTTTACAATTTGATCATCAGTCAAATCTGTATACTTAGATTTAATTTCTGATTCATTTTCTGAATTACTTGCCAAACTATTATTAAACTCCTCTAAACTTGTATTTACATCAAGCTTGGCTTTTTGCTTTAATAAATTCTGAACAATTAAAGGATCACTCATGTCAAAAACATCAGATTCATCAAACAAGTTTTTTACAACTAATTTTTCTTCATCACCTACTCCAACTAACCTTAACTCTTGTTTTAACGCTCTAAAGCCTTCTAATTTAGGTAATTCTATAGTAGCAGAATGAACTGGTGCATCATCCGTAGTTTCAACTAATAATTTAAATTTACCTCCATTCTTAGGAAAAACAAGTAAATATTCTCCTGATTCATTATTACTTGTATACACGCCATATTTCCTATCATTATCAATACCTTTTATTGTTATAGTTACAGATTTTACATCGGGGTTAGATTCAGAGACAAAAAATCCTTTAATTACAGAATTCCCTGTTGGTTCAGGATCAACTTTAACACGATAAACTGTAATTTCTCCTTGTTTACTTGCTCTAGAAGATGCAAAATAAGCTAGTTTATTATCTAAATCAGATATATAAAGGATATCGTCATCTGGTGTATTAATTGGAAAATCTAAATTTACAGGGAAAGACCACTGACCAGAGGCATCTTTCGTAGATTTAAATATATCATACCCTCCCATACTATTAAATCCTTTAGAACTAAAATAAAGAGTTCTTCCATCAGGATGTAAAAAAGGATAATCCTCGTCAAATTCAGAATTTACAAAACCACTTATTAACACTGGTTTACTCCATTCACCAGAAGGTAACTTTATAACTCTATAAATATCTTTTCCGGTAGCCCCTGATTTCCCATAAGAAGAGTAAACCACCATATCTTTTTTTTCTCCTAAATAAATTACCGAGTGTTCATTATTATTAATATCAAATTTTGTTTTAAAATCATCTGGTTTAACAATTACTTTCCCTCCAATTCCATTTAGATTATAGGATCTAAAAAAATCAGATTCTTTGATTTCTTTTTTACTTAAAACACCAATATCAACTATACTTTTTATTAGTTTTTGACCATTTTCACACATTTCAATCTCTCGATCTACTTTATACTTTTTAAGTTCTTTAGATGTCGCTTTTTCTTTAAATTTATTGTAATGAACTATTGCAGCAGCAAACTCATAATTATGATGATAAGCTTTTGCTAAAAAATAGTAAGCAACTGGATCAACATTAGGACTCGTAATAGAGAATTTTAGATAATTAAGTGATTTTTCTTTATCTCTTGATCCAAATAAAACACAAGTGCCATATTTATAATTATAACTTGGATCTTTAGGGTAATTACTTAGTAATTGAGCAAAAAGTTTTACTCCATCCACATAATTAGCCTGCTCAAACATTTCGTTTGCAGCCACTTTTAAATCCTCCTCACTAGAATACTGTGCCCTAGAGGTAAATACAATTGACATTAATAACGTTACTGTCAGTATTATTTTATGTGTATTTTTATTTATCATATAGGGCTCAAGCCGATAGGCGAAGTTAAGAATATATTAGATGGATACAATAAATAGATTTACCCTAATTAATTTTCAAACTTCCTTAAAAAATCTTTCTTCTTTTTTGCTGAAGAATACATGTACTGATAGGATTCTTGCTTTTTTAAACCTTTAGATTTTCGCTTATCAGATTTTGTTTCTGTAATAGCAGAATTAAAGTCTGCATTAGAAGAAATTGCCTGCATAATCCCACGAGTATAAGTAAAGAAATACCAATTATTTCTATCAACCTCTATATATACAGTTAGAATATCTCCACTTCTCTTTTTTATCAACTCAACTTTACCATCTACATACTTATTAATTTGCTTATTCTGAATATTACTCAATCCTATTTTTCCAAAAGATTTAAACGATTTACCTTCATCATCCCACCTCATTTTTAAATCATTAAACACTAAAGTTTTTTCTAAAGATTTAGGCACCTTCTTAAATTCTCCATTTAAATTTGCTTGAGCAATTAACTTATCGCCTTCTACGGAACCAACAATTTCTCTTAAACCTTTTTCAAAGGTTGGTCTATCCAATTTAGCAGGATCTAAAGAACTTGCCTCTTCCAATTGTTTAGTCATCTTTTTTAGAGCATCATCACTAAAGAAGAAATCTACAACAACTACCATATCTAAAATTATTTCTCCATCTAATTGATTATGCTCAACTACCCCAGCCGTTGTTAAAGTAACTTGACCTGTTTTGTTTCCTAAATTAATGTCACCTTCACCGTAAGCTTTACAGTTTTTTGTATTTAAACTCAAATAGTTACCACCAAATGACATTTCTTGTAATTTATCTTTATTAGATATTTGATATTCCTCTTTTTCCTTATCGTAGTATAAGAATCCTTCAGCAGGCATTACAGGTATATGACTATACTTCTTCTTATTGTTAATAAAAGAAGTGTATACACCTAATGAATCTGGACTTAAGAAGACACTAACTGATAAAGGGTTACCATTAATATCTTTTGTAGTACTATCTACAGGTATATATATACTTGAAGGATTTATTTCCGACTCGAAACTAAACCAGTTTCTTGCTAATAAATCGCATTCATGAAATATTCTGGAATATCCATCAAAAGTTAGGTATTCATTATTAGCAAATAATTTAACCTTACCATAAAACTCATAATTCGGACTCAATGTAAACTTATCAGTATTTTTCAATTCTGCTGTAGCATAAGTCTGTCCCGTTGTATCAACACCAATATTATCTAAGTAAATAGCTTGTCTTTGTTCGATTTCATCTGTGTAATCAATATAACCACTTCCTGCAAACTTCCTTTTACCAAATACATTTAATGATGCACTATAAATATTATGATTTTGAGTTATAAAACTTGCAACAACTCTAGTATTATTAAGTGTTCGCATTTTTGCTTTTTTATCTATTGTTACATCCCCACTATCCGGATATAACATTGCATCTGCAATATTCATAAACTTAACACCTTTAGCATAAATCACTTTTTTCTTCAAATCATACTTTGCTTTGGATGAGAAAAAATTTAAAGAATCCTGTTCTGGATGAACTGATATAAACTGTGCTCCCTCAAGTTTAACACCAGAAGCATCTGTAGCTTCAGATTCACCAGCAGAAAGTTCAATATCATCATTGTCCATATACCACTTAAACTCCTCCATAAAACAGATATACTGCATAGGGTCAAAGTTAATAAACGATCCTCCACCGTTAGACCTAAACTGTCCAAACCGTTCGGTAAAAGTCACATAGGCGTTAACGTTTACGGTAGAAAAAGCAAGAGCATCTTCATCTTCACTATCTGTATCTTTCAACCTGAAATCAGCCGTATCAGCCTGAAAATCTTTAAACTTAAAACTTATCAAATCAGACTCTAACTCTGCCTTTCGGAATTCAAATACCCCCCGACCTGATAGTCCATCAGGCTCTATCATTGTTTGACCATGCATAAACGATTTCATATCATACATTGCAATTGGCTTACTTCTTTCCCTATGAATCATGATATTTTTCTTTGGATACCATCTTGTCATAACATCTTCGCCTTCTACTGGTGGAAATTCTACTGCAACAGGGTTTTCTTCTACATTAAAGTTCTGAGCTATTGCATTCATTGAGTCAGGTAAGAACACGAAATCATCAGAGTATGTTGTAGATGTAATGTATTCTAAATCACCACTACCTCTTAAACCTTCATTACTCATTTTAATAGTATCGTTAAAAGTTCCTTTACCACCATACATTGGGTATCCATCTTTTGGTGTTGTTTTAACAAATCCTAAAGAGTGATCAGGTTGTAATGTAAGTGTTTCTTCAAAGTCCGGAAAAATTCCAGCAGAAAGCATTGTACCTTTAAATTTTAGTTGATCATTATCAAAATTATCCAGACTATCAATTGTAAAAGGCTCTAAGTGAAAGTGAAAATTGTCTTTCTTATAAACACCGCCTTGAATAGATCGTTTATTGTAAAAAACATAAGAATCTCTGTCACTATTCAATATCGGATATTCATCTGCAAGTTTTACTCCTGATTTATTGTTTGGTTTATCAATTAAAAGATTTCCAGTTATTTTCTCTATAACTGTTTTTACAGGTGTTACAACTGGATCACCATGCTTATCTATTCTCCCATCTTCGGCATAAATTCGTAAAGAATCAACGTTAGGCATATCAATTTTAAATTCGTCATATTTAAAAGAAAAATTGTGGCCCATAATATCAAACCTTCCTGCTTGAATTGCTCCACTAAAATCAAAATCTCTATTCTTTTTTAACGTTATTTCTCTACGAGAAGGATAAATTATTACCTCTTGAGAATCACTTACATTAACACTATTAATTCCTTTCATGAACAAATCATAATTCAATAAACTTAATGTTGCGTTACTTTCCCCTTTCATATTAGATAAAAAACCAATAACATCATAATCTACATTACCACCACTAGCCTTCACCCATGCTGTTAACTTGTCTTTCATAATGAAAAATTTACTCTCATAATTATAATTAATGAACCCCTTATTAGATAGATTCAACAACATAGATTCTACAGAAGAATATGACATAAGCGAGAATTCAGCCAATTGATCATTAGTAATGTAGTTAGTATCTAACTTTTCGGATAACTTATAAATAGTATAAAGTGGATGTTTATCAGACATCCCCATTAACCTTAAGTATGAATCCTTTCTAAAATAATTTGATGAAATAAAAGTTGCATCCGTCTTTGTTCCTCCCGGAAGATTTCTAAATTCTATCATTGGAGAATCTATTTTCCAATCCAATGTCTCAAAATTCATATCAACTTGGTGATATGAATTAAAATAAGGTGTTATTGCAATACCTTTATTATCTCTAATTAAAGATACCTTTCTATCGTTAATGAAAAATTTAAATGATAAACCTGGGTGATAGATAGAATCTTCTTTAATATATAATGTAGACGAGGCCATTTTAGCAACAATTCTCTCTGGTTTTATTATGAATGTTTTGGAGGCCATTTTTAAGAATGGAACATTTTTTCTTTTAAAGATTAAATAAGCATCTTGCTTATCTGTTCCTCTACCAAATACTTTTCTTCCATAAAGTGAAAAAGCTCCGATATAATCTACCCCCTTTGCAATGTCTTCTATCTCAAATAATGCTTCATAAGAATCAAATCTTGGATAGGTAGCTTTTTCCATTTTCACATTTGCCAATACTTTTTCAAATAAAACGCCTTTCATTGGCTCATCAAAATAATAGTAATCGTAAAATGTAACATCCTTTATTTCATAGTTAGGCGATTTTACACTAAAAGAATAATTATTGATATCCGCATAAACAGAATCCACCGGTAATCCAGCTCGCTCCCATGTAACCCTACCTCCTTCGCCAATCCATTTAGCTTCTGTAGGATAATAAACTCCTTTTGTATTTTTAATTACAGAACTATCTCCTTTAGAATAACAAGTTAAATTTAATGCTTCAAATTCAATAGTTGGTAGACTATCATAACCAAATTTATAATTACTGTTATTAGCTGCCCAAGAATTAGAAGCTGACTTGTACATTAGATTTTCTGTAAACAAATTGTTACAAGCTTTTAAATAGTCTGTAAAATGTTTTTTACTTTTTCCATTAATTAACTTTATTAAAATATTTTGCCAACTTTCAAAACTCTTTTCTGTTTGATATTTACTATTAACAAATTGAGAAACTGTAAATAAATAATTCTTAAAATCAGGGAAAGCTTTTTTTCTCTTTTTTAACATCAGGTTAGAAACCTTATAAACCCCTTGCCTTTCCTTCTCAGAAAATATACCTTCAAACCAAGACCATGAAAACTCATCCATTACGGCAACACCATCTTGCTTTCTAGAATGTGTTAAAAACTGTTCCATCTCTTTAAAAAAGAGAGAAGAATCAGACGAAAAGTGTTTTATTTTATCTTGTGAGTATCCCGTTAGAGATAATAATAAAAAAAATATTACGATAATATGCTTTAAAAATTTATTCATTTTTTAATTAAATGTAATATGGTCCAATCATTTTTACTTTCTGTATAAATCAATTCTAAGTTTAACTGAGAAGTAGCTTCCAATAAAACCTCTTTATCGGAACTAAAGAAGCCACTCAATAATAAACTTCCATCTTTTTGTAAAGCTTTAACATAAATTGCCAAATTATTCAATAAAATATTTCTGTTAATATTAGCTATTATAACGTTAAACTCCTTATCAATTTTTTCTGCCCCTCCCATTTTAACAATAATATCTTCGCAATTATTATTCCTAATATTTTCTATTGTGTTATTATAAGCCCACTCATCTATATCTACCGCTTCAACTATCTCTGCATTTTTCATTTTTGCCAATATTGCTAAAACCCCAGTTCCACACCCCATATCTAACACTTTTTCACGTGTTAAATCTAACGATAGTAAACGCTTAATCATTAGGTAGGTAGTTTCATGATGCCCTGTACCAAAAGACATTTTTGGGTCTATTATAACATCAAATTCAACATCATCTATCTTGTTATGAAAAGGTGCTCTTATTACGCATTGATTTTCTACATTAATTAAATCAAAATTTTTCTCCCACTCTGCATTCCAATTCTGATCGGCAATTAACTTTGTAACATAAGTAATTGTAAAGTCAGTATTAGCAATTATAACCATAGAAGATATTAAGTCTTCTTTAAAATCATCTTTTTGAATATAAGCTTCTACTCCTGTTTCAGTCTCTACAAAACTTTCAAAACCAATATCAGCTAATTCTGCAATTAAAATATCTCTACCAACCTCTAAAGGGGTAATTTCTGCTTTAAATTCTAAGTATTCCATAAGTCAATTCAATTCATTATAAAAAAACGAAAAATATTAATGACGAACTAATTAATTCCCACTTTTATAGTTTATTGGCTATAGCAATTTAAATATTCACTCTTTTTGTTAAACATTATAAGATTTGTTTATTTTTCATTAAATTCGCTTAAAATAGTTAAATACTTAAAAATGAAAGCTACTCATGTAATTGTTGAAGAAATTATTAAAAAATCTCCTTTTTTAGAGGAAGCTTTAGCGGAAGGAATTATCAATTTATCATCTTTATCAAGACAAATAAAACCAGAAATTGATGAAGAATTACAAAAGGATGTCCAAATTGGAGCTATTGTTATGGCACTTAAAAGATTATCTCCAAAATTTGATCCCAACCTTAAAATTAGAGTTAAAAAGGTAATTAATAAGTTGGGAGATATTACAGTTCGTTCAAAAATCACTTATTATACTTTTGCTAATTCTGACACAATCATAGATAAACAGGCAGTTCTTCTAAAAGGTCTTAAAGGAAAAAAAGATACGTTTTTTGCCTTTACTCAAGGTGTTTATGAAACAACTATTATTTTAAGTGATTCAGAACATAGTGATGTGGACAATATATTTAGAGGGGAAACACTAATTCAAGACACCAGCGGATTATCATCTATTACAATAAAACTACCTAGTGAGAATGCTGATGTTTCTGGTATTTACTATTTTATTCTAAAGAAAATTGCTTGGGAAGGTATAAATATTTCAGACATTATATCTACAATGCATGAGTTTACAATTATTGTAGACGATGAATATATCGATAGAGCATTTTCTATATTAAAGAATTTGAATAAGAACATATAAAGAAGTTAATCCTCACCACTTTCATGATAGTGTTTTGCTACTTCTTCAAATTTCATTCTTTTTTCTTCATCAATTGTGTTTAATGGTGTCTCAACACCATCTTTAAATCTGTAACATTTTAATTTATCCTTAAAAACTGCAGATTTATAAATAGATTTTCCGAGCAACATTCTTGCGGCCTCTTGCACTCCCTCTACAATTGATGGGTGTGGATGAATCATATGTGCTAATTCATCAATTCCTTTATTCATGTGCATCAATAAAGCGATACTCTGAATCGCGGAAGAAGCATGTGCTCCTACAGCTCTCATTCCTATAACTTTCATGTCATCATCATCAGAAACAATCAATTTAAAAAAGCCTTCAGGCTTGCCCATTGATATAGCCCTAGCTATTGTTGAATAATCAACTTTAGCTATTCTGTAAGGAATATTTTGTTCTTGCAATATCTTTTCATTTGCACCTACTGAAGCCACAACAGGATCTAAAAACATTATTGTAGATACATTTTCGTAATTAATTGTTTTTACTGGAAAATCACCAAACATCATTACAACAGCATGCCTAGCTTCTCTCTCTCCAACATTAACCAAAGGAATTCTTCCCGAAACATCTCCTACTGCATAAATATGAGGGATATTAGTCCTTGTATCATCCTCTCCAATATGAACACCTCTTTTACTCATTTTAACACCTGCATTTTCTATCTTTAAAGATTTAATATTAGGTGTTCTCCCTATTGATAGCAAAGCTTTATCTACAACAATAATCTCTCTCTCTCCATTTTCAGTTTCAATTTCATACTCTACTTTTCCATCAATAATTTCAATTCTTTTTAATTGAGATTTTCGGTGTACAATCACACCCTTTTTCTCCATATTTTTTGAAATCAAATCAGAAATATCTCTGTCTTCAAATGGAAGAATACGTTCTGCTCTATCAATTAAATGAACCTTTGTTTTTCCGAAATTTGAAAAAATTGTAGCGTACTCACAACCAATTACACCAGCTCCAACAATAACTAAACTTTCAGGAAACTCATCCATATGTTCAATACCATCACTTGTCATTATAATTTTCTCATCAACCTCAACATCCGGCAAACATCTAGGTCTACTACCACTAGCTATAATCGTATTTTCTGCATAAATATGTTTTTCAACACCGCCCTCTTTTATAATTTTTATTTCTTTATCCGAAACAAAACTGGCAACACCCTTTTCATAGGTAATCATATCAGTTTCTGCATGAATAATTCTTAAATGACTCGTTAATTGAAATTTTCGATCAAAAACAGACTCTTCAATAGAGTTTCTAACATCTTCAAAAGCGATATCTAAATATTGTGTTTTTTCTCCATCTAAATCTTCTTTCACCTTCCTAAATCTTGTAGAAAGTTCCCACATTGTTTTTGAAGAAAGTGCTCCATTATAGATTCCTGCCCCTCCTAATTTTTCTTTTTCAATTAAGATAACTTTTTTATCAAAATCAATCGCTCGCATAGCAGCTGCATACCCTGCAGGACCACCACCAATCACACATAAATCGTACTTTTCCATAAAAGAAATATTAGGCTTTATTATTTGGAATTTAAAAGTAATAAAAAGATTAAAACCCGAATGCAATATTCTTAATAAAATTAACTATCAGCTAACACTATTCTATATTTCATGAAGTGAACAAGGGTATATAAACTTACAATTCTTGTAAATTATCTTATCTAATTCAATTAACGATGCTAATGCTAATTGAGAATAGTTTTGAGAAGCATTTCTAAAACTCCCCACTTCTGTTTGCCATAATGTTGTAATTAACTTCATATTTCCCTTGGTTGGATTTATTTGGTTTACCGCATTTTTAACATTACCTGCACCTGCGTGGTAGCTGTGTAAAACTAACAACTTATACCACAAATCGTCTGGATTGTATGTTATTCCTTTTGCATCTAAAATTTTATTAGTCTCTGGAATACAAATTGTTCTAATTAATTTAGCAGATGCCCATGCCGATTTATCAAAATCCTTACGCTCATCAGTTTGCCTATTTACTTTTAACCCTAGGTTAATTGCAACACCTTTCATTATCTGAAAAGAACCGTAAGCTCCTACAGGAGATTTTTGCATTTTATTTGGACTTTCAATCAGTAAAATTGCTTGAGCAAAAAATGGATCAACATCATTATCATTAAATATTTTAATTCCCTGCCCAATACTTGGTATTACTTTATCAAAATCGTAAAAAGCTTTTTTTCCTGAAGTCATATAAACGTGATCATCATCAGGTAATCCATAATGATTTTTAACACTATCTCTAATAGCATCTTTTCTATCATCAGTCATTTTATTCCAATCCTTAACAGCAACTTTTCTTATTATTTGGCGGGTACTTCCTATATTTATTAAAGCAGAATCGTTTCCCATTGTCATTAGAGTTCTCCAAAAATTTGGTTGCTCTAACTTATCCCAACCTTGACTATAAAGTTGTTTATTTTGAACAAATTGGTAGTTTAAAGAATCGTTAAGTCCGGAAACCTCTACTACTATATCATCTTCTAAATATGGTTGTGTATAAGCTATAGACATAAGTCCGATAGTAGCAGAAAGTAAAATTGTTTTTAATCTAATCATACAACAAAGAGAACGACAAAAACCATTTAATTGTTTCATAACAAATCAATATTGTAAACATTGGTTTGTTATTTAATCTTTTTTAACCAGCATATACATTTCATTTTCCAAAACAGAATATCCTTGATCATAACAGAAATAATATATTTTTCCAGCTTTTGTCGTATATATTTCTGTAATATAATTAAAATCAAACCCATTCATATCTAGCTTCTTTTTACTAACAGTTCCTTTACCTTTAGGATTTAGTTCTTCTAAAATTCTCCAATTTTTACGTAAACGATTATTAATATTTCTAATTAAGTTTTTTCCATCTTTGTTTATTTTATTGTTGTAAGAGTTTCTACAATAGTCTGAACAAAACTTCTTATCCACTCTTCCTACAAAGGATTCTGGACATTCTAAACACTTTTTATTTTCCATAAACCAAAAATACCAATTAATAATTACAAACGACTACAAATGACAATACCCGACTATAAACGAAAACAAACATTTAGTAACCGAATAAACTTTCTACCCCTTCCTTACTTTGCCTCATCAAATCTGAACGAATCAGGTTTACCAAATAAACTTTTTAAAACCATTTACATTATGAACAATTTAAAAAACAGAGTACAGTTAATCGGAAACTTAGGAATGAACCCAGAAATTAAAAATTTAGAATCAGGAAAAAAGTTAGCAAAATTCTCTATTGCAACAAACGAATCTTACAAAAACGCTAAAGGAGAAAAAATTGAAGACACACAATGGCACAATTTAATTGCATGGGGAAAAACGGCTGATATCATAGAAAAGTATTTACAAAAAGGAACTGAAGTAGCTGTGGAAGGGAAACTTACGAATAGAAGTTATGATGACAAGGATGGAAATAAACGTTATGTTACAGAAATTGTTGTAAACGAAATATTAATGCTAGGAAATAAGAACTAGAAATTTTTATAAAAGAGCAGGTGATAATATCATCTGCTCTTTTATAATTATCTTTTTATAATACTTTTTGTAACAATCTGCTTACCCGAAATTATTTTAACAGAGTAAAAACCAGAGATAAAATTGTCTAACTTAATTATCTCACTCTCCCCAAATTCTTCACTATAAACTAATATACCTATCGAATTAAATATTGAAACTTTTATTTTTTCACTTTTATCATAACCAATAATTGTAATTTGATTCTCAAATGGATTTGGATAAATACTGATAATTGGTTTTTCAACTTCTTTAATCCCTAAAGGTTGATCTACAATATTTATATTATCCAGATAAATTGAATTCCCGTAACCAGAATTATTTTCAAAATAAAACTCAACTGAACCTAAGCCAATAACAGCATTTAAATTAACCGATTCATTTCTCCATTCATCAGCTTCTGGAATAAAGAAAGAAGGAGTATTAAATGCTGTCAATAAAGTATTTCCATCCTTAGACCAAAGTAAATTTTTGGTAACACCACAATCAGAAGAATAATAGACCGATAAGGTATCTCTTCTTGGTGCCCAATGTGGTGCATGAGCAACATCAAATGTCAATTCAGGATTACTAGTTCCAATAAAACTATAAGCTGGAGTAACTAGATAATCTTTTTCTCCAGTAAAGTCAGTAGAATTGTTATCTATAACAACACTTGCTGCACTCAAGCCATGACCTCCTACAACTGAAGATAACTCCCAAGTAACACCATTATCAAAATTTATTAATGACCAATCTGAGGGTGTAACAGATCCACTTTCAAAACCTTCAGACAGAGGTAAGGGTAAACCAACCAACCCTAATTGAACATGAATGTAATCTTGAACAAAAACAGAATCAGACCCAGTAGGATTTGATGCAACTAATGAAACATTATAATTTCCTGTATTTGGATAACAAATAACAGGGTTTAAATCAACTGAAGTACTCGGTATTCCTCCTGGGAAATACCACTGCCATTGTTGTCCTAAATCAACTGTCTCATTAATAAATTGAGTACAGTTACCTGGACAAATATTCGTATCGCTTGCACTAAATTGAACAGTCGGAGCTGAAGCAATAAACAAATCAGATTCCCAAAGGCCTCTTCCATAAGTTGCAGCTCTTAGCTTTCCCGTAGGGTAATATATTTCAAGCTCATTCACCATAACATTTGGTAATCCTTCCATAAAGGATTGCCAATTTAAAAGGTCATCATTTTTGTAATAGATCCCTATATCTGTTCCAACATAAATACCATTATTCGATCCATTCTCATAAACAACACAGTTAATTGGTAGGTTAGGTAAATTACCAGAAACATTAATCCAATTACTCCCTCCATCAATTGTCTTATATACTTTAGCTGTATTACTAAATCCAGACAGACTCACCCAAAAAGTATTTGGATCAGTATTATTAACTGTAATGTAAGTAATTGAGGCTCCAGATAAGATTGGAGTAATATTTGTCCAATTAGCACCTCCATCAATTGTTTTCTTTAAAG
This sequence comes from uncultured Flavobacteriales bacterium, assembly GCA_913048175.1. Classification (GTDB taxonomy): domain Bacteria; phylum Bacteroidota; class Bacteroidia; order Flavobacteriales_E; family Vicingaceae. The sequence goes on from CAJWVX010000012.1 coordinate 38,166, forward strand.
AAGTTAAAGTTGCTGCATAAATTATATTAGAATTAGACGGAGCAACCACTAAAGAACGTATTGTGGCTGAATTAGATCCAAAACTTGAAATAGTATTCCAAGTTCCTCCAGAATTAGTAGATTTCCAAACGTTAGAATAGCCTGCATAAATTGTACTGCTATTATTAGGGTCTAAAGTATATGGAGTGACCCAAGCACCATCCTCAACACTAGTAATACTGCCACTTATCCCATTAAAAGAAGCACCTCCATTCGTAGATTTATAAATACTTCCATTTTGAGATGTTGAATATATAATATTATTATTTGCATAATTTACTATACATTCCATACCATCTCCTCCGGTAACATGAGTCCAAGTTCCATTTTTCAATAATGTACAACCATTATCTTGAGCTCCTGTTATTATCGTTCCTGAATTTGTTGCACTTGCTCCAAGTCTATAAAACTGAGAATTCTGAATTCCTGAGGTAATATCAGAGAAATTACCTCCATTATCAGTTGATTTGAATATACCTCCATCTGAACCAACAAAAAGTGTGCCCCCATAAAAATCTATTGTGTGAATATCAGCATGAACGTACTCATAACCTCCGGTTGGCCAACTCCACTTAGATAAAGCAGTTAAAGATAATCCTCCATTCGTAGATTTCCATACATTAACACCTCCGGTATAAACTTCATTTTTATTAGTTGGCGAAACGGCCAAAGCCATATCATACCAACTCTGTCCACCTGTATCACTACCATCTGTTGCATACCCAAATACATTCGGAGTATTTGTTCTTAAAATAAAACTGTTTCCTCCATTTGTAGATCTATACAATCCAAAGAAACCATTATCATCAGAATCTCCAGCCAATAAATAAACATAATTAGCATCATCAGGTGTAACAGCTATAGATAATCTACCTACACTCCCAGATGGAGTACCATTTAAAACACTAGCAAAAGATCCAGAAGCCCCTCCTGATGTTGACATATAAAAAACAGAACTGGTACAGGCATAAATAATATCTGTGTTTGCTGTATTCATTTCTACATCTCTTATAGAACCTATTAAAACATTTTCCCAATTGACTCCTGCATCCGTTGTTTTCCATAACCCGTTATTTGTAGCTACCCATAATATGTTTCCATTTGTTGGATGAATAATAATTCTTCTCATCGTTCTACTTTGTGAGGTTGCCCAATTTAGACCTGTAGAATTCCAAGTAACTCCTCCATCTATGGATTTCATAATTCCAATACTGTAAGTGTCATTTCCATCACCATCTCCTGTAGCTAAATAAACTATATTAGAATTATTAGGATCAATTGCAATACCTGAAACACCTAACGAAGAAAAATCATCGGTTAATGGCACCCATGACACTCCATTATCAACAGACTTCCAGCAACCTCCTGCCGGAGTTCCTACATATATTATGTTACTATTATTTGGATCAACCGTTACAGCATTTACTCTACCAATACCTGGATTCCAACCGATAGAACTCCAACTTGTTGGTCCTATTGGAGACCAATTTGCGGCCTGTTTATTTGAACTTTCTTTTTGGAGTCTATATTTTTTTTTAAATTTTTGGTGTTCTAACCATGGTAAACTAGGGTTTGGTATTATTCCATCTTCATTTACCCTAGACTCCATAAAATACTCCCAACGCTTAAACTGCTTCCACCCCTTACCTTTTACATAATCTTTTCCTTCCCAATAATTTTCAAAAGCTTCTTTAACCTCATTAAAATTAGAATTCTTTTCTCCCATTAATCGAACATAATCTTGAGCACTATTCTGACTAATTACAAACAAAAAAATGAATGTGGTTATTAAAATATGTTTCATAATAATTAAGTAATAATTGTTGTACAACGTAAAGATATCGAATAATCAGAAAGAACAACCTAATTATTTAACAAACGGATTGGATTCTAATTTAAAGGCATAAAAAAAGCGACTATAAAAATAGTCGCTTTTAACATTAATTTTATTTACAATTAAGCACTTGCCGTATCTAATTGCCTGTTCACTTTTTTAAATAAACCTTGCAATACTTTCCCTGGTCCTACTTCAGTAACTGAAGATGCTCCATTTTCTAGCATTTTCTCCATTGTCTGAGTCCATCTTACAGGAGCAGTTAATTGAGCAATTAAATTAGATTTAATAACTTCTGGATCAGTAACTGCGTCTGCAGGTACATTTTGGTATATTGGGCAAATTGGAGTATTAAAAGATGTAGCACTAATAGCTGCTTCTAATTCTTCTTTAGCTGGCTCCATTAATGGAGAATGAAATGCTCCACCTACTGGCAAAACTAATGCTCTACGTGCTCCTGCAGCAGTTAACTTTTCGCATGCTTCATTGATTGCGCTTACAGTTCCTGAAATTACTAACTGCCCTGGACAGTTATAATTTGCTGGCACCACAACACCATCAATTTCACCACAAATACTTTCCACAACAGCGTCATCTAAACTTAAAATAGCAGCCATTGTAGAGGGTACAACTTCACAAGCTTTTTGCATTGCTAACGCTCTTGCAGAAACTAACCTTAACGCATCTTCAAAGTTTAATGTTCCATTTGCTACTAAAGCAGAAAACTCACCTAAAGAATGACCAGCAACCATGTCTGGCTTAAAATCATCACCTAAAGTTTTTGCTAATATTACCGAATGTAAAAATATAGCTGGCTGAGTGACTTTCGTTTGTTTTAAATCTTCTGCTTCGCCATCAAACATTATATCTGTAATTCTAAAGCCTAATATTTCATTGGCTTTTTCAAACATTTCTTTTGCTAATTCAGAACCTTCATAAAGTTCTTTTCCCATTCCTACAAATTGAGATCCTTGACCCGGAAAAACGAATGCGCGCGCCATCGCTCCTACCTCACGCTCCTACTTCATTTCCTCGCCGCCAGCCCGTGCGAAACGCCACTTTGCGGGGCCTGAAGCGGCCTGCCGGCCAATGCTGGTCCGCGTCCCTTGGTATTACGCCGTCAAGCGTCGCGCAACCGCTTGCGTGAGCCGGATAAACCAGTATAGTGCGGCGCCTTGAATTTAGGCGTGCCGCGGCTTCGTCGTGATGGGCCGTCCTCCAGGGGTCGGGTCGTTATTGACGTGCGGATGCGCCGTTTGCCGTTGGCACTCCGAAATTACCGGTTGAGGAGCCGTTCATGCCGCTCTACGAGAGTGTTTATATCGCGCGCCAGGATATCCCCGCGCAAGAAGTCGAGGCGCTTACCGAGCGTTTCGAGGGAATCGTCTCCGAGCAAGGAGGCAAGGTCGCGCGCCGCGAATATTGGGGGCTCAAAAACCTCGCTTATCGCGTCAAGAAGAACCGCAAGGGTCACTACACCATGTTGCACCTCGATGCGCCGTCGGAAGCGGTGCAGGAGATGGAGCGGAATATGCGGATCAGCGACGATGTGCTGCGTTACCTGACCATCCGGGTCGATGAACACAGCGAAGAGCCCTCGATCATGATGCAGACCCGATCGGGCC
>CAJWVX010000013.1 GCA_913048175.1 uncultured Flavobacteriales bacterium
ATAAATCTGTAGTAAAATAATCTTTGTGCTTTTTTGCACACATTTTGTAAGCCTTGTAGATAGCATTTGCAGGAACATCACGTTCAACTTTAAGTCTTTTTTCTTTAGTTTGAAGTGGTTCATTTGAGAGGTTTCTTTTAGTGATTTCTCCGGAAGGAATGTTTTTAAACCACTTTTCTGCAAGTTTTTTTATTTCTTTTGTTTCTACATTTCCCGCAACAGTTAAAATTGCATTGTTTGGGAGGTAATGTTTTTTAAAAAATGCTTTAACATCTTCCATTGTAGCATTTTCAATATGACTAACCTCTTTTCCAATAGTTGCCCATTTATAAGGGTGAGATTTATAGGCTAGTGGTCTTAAAAGCAGCCATACATCTCCATAAGGTTGGTTCAGATAGTTTTGTTTAAATTCTTCAATAACAACACTTCGTTGAACTTCTAAACTTTTATGCGTAAAGGCTAAACTCAACATTCTATCAGATTCTATCCAAAAAGCTGTTTCTAAATTGTCTTTTGGTAAAGTAATGTAGTAGTTTGTTATATCGTTTGATGTAAAAGCATTATTGCTTCCTCCAACTTGTTGAAGTGGGGTGTCAAAATCTGGAATGTTAATAGAACCACCAAACATTAAGTGTTCAAATAGATGAGCAAATCCAGTTTGATTTTCATTCTCATCTCTAGCTCCAACATCATAAACAATATTAAAAGCAGCAATAGGTGTTGATTTATCTTTGTGTACAATTACTCTTAAACCATTTTCTAGAGTGAATTTTTCAAAATTTATCATTGTCTAAAAGTTATATTTTTCTGAATTGAGTTCCGTAAGAGATTGCTTATATTCTATAATAATGTCTTCAATAATTTTACTAATTGGTTCTATGGAGTCTATTAGCCCAGCAATCTGTCCAATTTCTAGCTCGCCCTCCTCTAGATCTCCTTCAAACATTCCTTTCTTTGCTCTACCTCTCCCTAAAATTTCTTTTTGTTGTTCAGTAGTAGCTCCATTTTCAATTGCATCAGTTATTTTTTCAAAGAACTTATTTTTTAATAATCGAACTGGAGTAACATCTTTTAATGTGAGAAGTGTAGCTCCATCTTTGGCTTTTACAATCTCCTCTTTAAATAAGTTATGAGAAGATGCTTCTATTGATGCTGCAAATCTACTTCCCAGTTGAACACCATCAGCACCTAGCGTCATTGCAGCTAACATTCCTCTCCCTGTTCCTATTCCTCCAGCAGCAATCAGTGGTATATCAATTTCTTTTTTCACCATTGGTATTAGGCAAAGTGTTGTTGTTTCGTCTCTTCCGTTATGACCACCGGCTTCAAATCCTTCAGCAACAATAGCGTCAACACCCGCGTCTTGAGCTTTTAATGCAAATTTTACTCCTGGTACTACATGTGCAACTTTAATGTTTTTTTTTTGAAAAAAAGTAGTGTATTTTTTTGGGTTTCCAGCAGAGGTAAAAACTATTTTAACCCCTTCTTCGATTATTATACTAATGAGTTCCTCGATTTGAGGATACATTAGAGGGAGGTTAACTCCGAAAGGTTTGTTAGTCGCCTTTTTACATTTCTGAACATGTTCTCTGAATGTTTCAGGGTGCATAGATCCTGCACCTATTAGTCCTAGTCCGCCATTGTTACTTACAGCTGAAGCAAGTTTCCATCCACTATTCCAAATCATTCCGCCTTGAATAACAGGATATTTAATGTTGAATAATAGGCAAATTTTGTTCTCCATAATTTTAAAAAAATAGATGGGTTAAGTTTTCTACGAAACTACTAAATACAAGTATTAGTTCTGATTCTTTATAGATAATTTAATTAATATTTGCATTGATTGCTATAAGTTTTATATATTTGCGAATATGCAAAAATTGTTACTATCAATAGTATTCATATCATTGGTTTCATTGTCTAGTTTCGGTCAGTACAATTTGGATTATGGTTTTTCTGTTGGAGGCTCAAATTATTTGGGCGAAGTTGGAGGTGGAGAAGGTGTTGGTAGAGGATTTGTTTCTGATATGGAATTAGGATTTACAAAATGGACTATCGGTGGTTTTGTAAGGTATAAATTATCTCAAAAATTTGCTATTAAAGGATCTTTAAATTACATAAGACTTGCTGGGGATGATCTTAAATCTGATAACCCTGGAAGAACTGCCCGGAATCTGAATTTTAAAAATGACATGTTTGAGTTCTTAGGAACAGGAGAGTTTTATGTTTATCAAGTTAATGATGTAGGTGGTACTGGAAGATATAATACCGATTTTAATTTGTACATATTTGGAGGTGCAGGAGTTTTTTATAGCAGTCCAAAAGGGCAAAGGACTGATGGAGAATGGGTTTCTTTAAGGCCATTGAAGACAGAAGGCGTTTCTTATAGCAGTATCAATCTTGCTATACCTTTAGGAGTAGGATTCTATTATACCTTACAAAGAAAATATCGTTTGGGTCTAGAGATTGGTTGGAGAACAACTTTTACAGATTATATTGATGATATAAGTACAAATTACATAAATGATCCTGATGGTATTTCAAATAAAACTAATCAAGAGTTATTGGATGAGATTAATTCGACAATAGCAGAAGAAGATGGTAATGTAAGCCTACGGAACTTTACAGTTGGAAGTAAAAGAGGGAATCCTGACAATAATGATTCTTACATGACTGCTACTGTTAACTTTAGTTGGGCAATTAGAGGTAAGAGTAAGTTTTATAAGTCACGTAACAGCTGGGTACTTGGAAAGAAAAAGAGACGAAGAAGAAAATCGCGAGCGAAGTTCTAAATCAATATGAAAACAAAAAATCCCGAATAATATTCGGGATTTTTTTGTGCTAAAATTGATAGCCCTAATGATCCATTCCACCAAGTTGACAGCAGCCGGGTAAATTATCGTAAGCTTTTTTATTTGCTTTAATATCATCAGCATCATATCCAGAATCACTAATAGCGAGTCTTATTTTGGATGGATTAGTCTTTTTAGGTTTGTATTTTACTGTGAGTTCTGCGGTTTCTATATCTAAGATAGATGAGATTACACCTTTTTCATAAGCCATAGCCTTTTCAATAGTTGCTTTACACATTCCGCATTGGGATGATGTTTTAATAATGATTGTTTCTGTTTTTTTTGCTTTCTGTGCTCTAATATTACTTGATCCTAATGCAAATATTGTAATTAGAATTAATGTCGTTATTTTCTTCATTTTGTAAGGTTTTAATTGTGTAAGGTTTGTTCTGTTATTTAATTTTATATCGTAATCCGAGATAGATATTTCGTCCCATTACAGGCCCCCAAATTAATGAAGCATCAAAATCTGAGCCATTTGGATTATTGGCTGCTATTATTGGATTGTCTTGTTTGTAATTTAAAATATTCTCAACACCAGAATAAACTTCAAACTTTTTAAAGGTTCTTGTTACTTGACCATTTAAAGTGTAATAAGATTCAGATTTTGTACTAATAGCATTTTCTGGCAAATTAGATGCGGTACTTGTTATTCTGCTAACATCATACCAATGAGCTGTTAGATCAAATTTCCATTTATCAAAATTAGTAATGTATCCTATGTTAATTAGAACTCTGTTTCTTGGTGTTAAAGGTTTGTCTTTTAAGTCTCCATTATATGTAGTTTTAGTATTGTACCATTTATACGCTGTTTTTAACTCTAAAGCTTTAGTTATTTCAATCGAGTATTCTACTTGTAGGCTATGAGAAAAAGACTTGCCATCTAAATTGTAAAAAGAAATTTCTCTTGGATTTTCCATATCAACTACAACCTGATTTGTGAAGTCGGTATAATAATAGTCAAATGAAAAATTCATTTCTTTTTCTGCAACTTCAAAAAGATGGGTAACACTTGTTCCGTAGTTCCAAGCAATTTCAGGTTTTAAATCATTATCATTAAAAATGATGTTTCGTGCACTTGCCATTGTTCCTGAGTTCTCTATAATAGGATTGGCTGTTCTAAATCCTCTACCAGCAGATAATCTAAATGCTGATTTATCTGTAAAGTTATATTTGTAGTGAGCTCTAGGTGTTATAAAAGCTCCAAAAGTGTTATGATGATCTGCTCTTAGTCCTAAAACTAGAGCTGTGTTCTTTTGATTATTATACGCATACTCAAGAAAGGCTCCTGGCACACTTTCTACTTTTCCGAACTTATAAGATTTGTTCAGGTTTTTGTTGAAGTTGTCATAGACATAGCTTCCTCCCATTTTTATTTTATGATCGGTTGTTTTGATAATAGTTTGATAAATTAAATTAGCATAACCACTATATTGTGTAGCATTAAATGATTTTTGACCATAGTTAGATTCATGATTGTGTACTCTAAAACTATTAAGAAAACCAATGCTTTTATAGGCTTGTTTAGGGAAAAGGAATCCATTTTTTGTAAATACTTCAAATTGTTTTGTTTTAACACCTATGTAGTAAAGCGGCTCCAATTCGTTCGTTTTAATCTGACCAGCGCTTAAATCATCGTAAACAGCTCTAAAGCCAGCTTGAAACATTCGTTTCTTACCTACATATTTCCATCTATTAAATAGATTGTATTGTTGTCTTAATGGATGGTCATGGAAATTATCCTCATTATTATCATGCTTAATACTCTGATTGTTTACATGAAGCATTGTTAATGTGCTCCATTGGGTATTTATTTTTTGAGTAGTTTGTAAATTGATTTCTCCCCTGCTCATGGTGTTTCCATAAAGATTTAAGTAAAGTTGATCAGCTTCATCTGGCTTTTGCAATTCAATATTTATTTGTCCTGTTATAGATTCATATCCATTGATAACTGAACCAGCGCCCTTTTTAATTTGGATTGATTGGGCTTGAGTTCCAGGTATAAAAGTTAATCCATAGGCAGCTGATAATCCACGGACTAAAGGTAAATTCTCATATTGAATTTGAGTGTATATTCCATCTAAACCAAGCATTTGAATTTTTTTAGTTCCAGAAACGGCATCCGTAAAATTGACATCAACAGAAGCATTGGTTTCAAAGCTTTCTGAAATGTTACAACAGGCTGCCTTTGCTAGTTCTTTAGAACTTAAAGTCTCAACTCTTAAAGGGTCAATTGTGTTAATAAAGGTACTTGATTGTTTTTCTGTGACTTGAAACTCTTCTAAGCCGATTGTATTTTTCAATTTTATTTTTAGTCTTTTCGAATAGGATTGTAAGATGATAGTGTCTGTTTGATAGCCCACAAAACTTATTATTAGTGGAGCGGGATAAGATGAAGGTTCTAAAATGGTGAAATTTCCATTTTCATCAGCTACAACACCCATAGTTGTTTGTTGCCAATAAATATTAGCAAGAGGTACGGGCTCTTTGTTGTTATCTATTACTGTTCCACTAATACTTTTTTGAGCAGAAAGTGTTAGGGTAAATGCAATAAAAGTGAAGGTTATAATTAATTTATTTTTCATAATTCTTTTATGTAAGATGACTAGCAATTGATCTTATGTTTGATAAATATTACACGCTTAACCCAAAAATGGATCAGAAAAAGAATTTTATATTTTAAAAGATTGAACTACTTTAATAAGTTCGTAACCACTTGGAGGTGGTAGGTTGGTGTAGAAATTAAAATCTGATTGATGAATAACTTTTTTTGCAGCAAAGGTGTTTATGTCATTTTCAACAAAAGAAGATGGTATAACGTTAAAGTTCTGATAATTAGTATCTGTTTCAAAGTCGAAATTAAATGTTAGACTACCAAATTCACAACATTTTTGAGCTATGGAATTGTTTGTTGTATTCTGATTACAATCATCAAAATCTGATAAGCTAATTTGCGTGTTTCCACTTATTAGGCAATCCATTTTGTAAATACTAAATTGAAGCGATGATACTAATAAGATTAGGATCATAGAAAAGTTTAAAGAGTATTTTAAAATATTTTTCATAAATGAATTAATTCAAAATTACTAAAAATTAAAATGGGAGGTTTTGGTTGATGATTAATTAACGATTGGCTACCTTTGTAAAAAAAGAAAAGAAGATGGGAACGACACAAGCGCCTTATACAATTTACGCAGAAAGTACACCAAACCCAAACACAATGAAATTTGTGGCTAACAGGTGGTTAGTTACCAATGATAAATCTTATGAGGTTTTAGCTAACGAGCGTGATGGTGCTCCATCTCCTTTAGCGGAGAAATTGTTTAGTTTTCCATTTATCAATGGTGTTTTTATTGCAGGGAATTTTGTTACTATTACAAAAGCAGAAACTATTGAATGGCAAGATGTAATGACAGTATTAAGAGACTTTATTTCTGATTTTTTGAATACAGAAGGAAATGAGGTCATTAGTGAAGCATTCTTAAACGAATCTGTAGAGCAAGAAAACGTAACTGAATTAATTGCAGGAACTTCTTCAGCTAAAACAGATTTAGATGACTTTGATAAAAAGATTGTTGAAATATTAAATGAATATATTAAGCCAGCTGTAGAAAGTGATGGTGGTGCTATTGAATTTCATTCCTATGAAGATGGATTGGTAAAAGTTATCTTAAAAGGAGCTTGTAGTGGTTGTCCTTCATCTACTGCAACTCTTAAAGGAGGTATAGAATCTTTGTTAAAAAGTATGCTTCCAGAGGTAAGAGAAGTAGAGGCAATTAACGGATAATTATTCTTCTAAAATGCTTCTTACAGCATCCTCATAAGCATCAATAGATTTTGATTTTTTAATTTTTTTTAATGTTTTTTGAGGGTTATCGAAAGTAGTTGAAAAATATTCCCAATAGCCTAACATTTTTAAGAGCACATGTTTTGCTCCAGAAAGAGATTGTTCGTATTCATGAAACAAGGTGTCATGAAACTTTCCGAAAACTTCCATTCTGTTTTCTGGATATTCTAGCGTATTAGCTTTTATCATAGATGGTAAAAAAGGATCAGCAATTAATCCTCTACCTATCATCCAATGATCTATTGATGGAAAACGTTCAACCATTTCCCTATACTTGCTTACTGTAGTTATATCACCATTGTAATATAGTTTATGATTAGTATTATCGACACATCGCTGGAAGCTTTCTAAATCTACTCCTCCTTTATATAACTGTTTACCAATACGAGCGTGGATAGCAATATTCTTGATCGGGTACTTTTCTAAAATGGGAAATACCGAATGTATTTCAGTAGGGTTTTCGTAACCCATTCTCATTTTCATAGAAACAGTTATGTCAGACTCTGAATGAACTCTATCCAAAATGTGATCTATCTTTTCTGGTTGACAAATTAAGCCAGATCCCATTCCTCTATTAATAACCATAGGGTAAGGACAGCCTAGATTCCAGTTCAGTTCTTTGTAACCAAATTGTTGAACATATTTAGCAACAAATAAAAACTCCTCCGCATCATTGGTCATTATTTGAGGAATAACGGCTAAGGTATTATTGTTCTTTATAAGAATATCTCTCTCGTAAGCTGGCCTAATTACAAACTTACCATTGAGCCTTATATAGGGAGAATAAAATGTATCTATACCTCCAAAATATTTATGAAAAGCGTTCCTAAACCGAAAATCGGTAAAACCTTGTAATGGGGAGGAAAGTAACGTGTGAATCATGAAAAATACTTAGAGCAAATGTAATTAATATAATCCTTGCTTAAATAGACTCATGTTTCCATGATTGTAATGATCTTTATGAAGGTAATAGACGATGTTATTATGTATTTTAATTTTTGTTGGAAAAGTATGTTTTTCTATTTTATAGCTTTCAATAAATTCACCTGTATTTAAATTTATTTTTTTAAGGTAACTCATACTGCCTTTTTTAAATTTAGCATAAACTTTTTCTTCTACTTCATCAAATATTAATTCTTTATCCCAACCTCTTTTTGACTCATAATCAATATAAAAACTTCTATTGAATAACAAATTCTCATCAAAAACCCAACAGCTATCAGTTGGGTGGTCAAATATATAGATAGAATTATTTATTGAAAAAAGTGGGTTTTCAATTATGTGAGTTAGAAGGTTATCTATATAATGAAGCATTCGCCCGAGGTCTCTTGCTCCGTATACTGCAGCTTTACTCTCGCTCATTTTAGAAATACTCGGTTGCTTTAATTTTTTAATAATAGCTTCTTTTTTCCTAACATACCTTTCGGCTATTTCATTTCTTATTCTTTTTAAATATTTAACATCTTTATTTTCATTTAAATAATAAAACATACTAGTTTGACTATTGGCTATCAACTGTTTAAAAATGTAGGTCTTATTATGCTTTGTTTGACAAGGATTTAAGAACATATTGAATTTTTCTAATGAACAATTGTATATGAGTGATATTCCTAATGAGTCTATCCATAGTTGGTAAACACTATCTTCAGTCATAATATGTGAATTGCCAAAGCAATCTTTGTATAATTCAGTTCCATCTATTGCTAGAGGAAGCTCTTTAAGTACATTTAAATCAGAATCCATCAATTTTATTTTAAAAGTTCTTTTCTCCTTCAATAATAGGAGTAAATTGTCTTCATAAAACTGATAATCATAAATGGAGACAAATGGTTTGTTATAAAGAAGTTCTATTTTGGCTGAGTTTATTTCAAAAGTATTTAGTTGATTAACCTTTTTGTTTAGTTTAAAAATGATTCTTAGAGTATCGTCAATAATTTCAGATAAATCTGATTTTTTTAATCTAGTAGTTTCTGATCTGAAGTTTATATGAGACACTTTAATCGAACTAGGAAATTTCTTTATTGATAAGTAAAAAATACCATCGTAACTTGTAGTTGTTCCTTTTGATGTATTTGTAATTGTAACATTCGTATTTGAAATAGGAGAACCTGAACTATCTGTTATAATTCCTTTTATTATGGTTCTACTTTGTGATATTCCTAAAAATGAAATACTGATTAAAATAATACAAATAACGAGACGCTTCATTTCTGTTTTGTTGCCTGATTTATAATCAGTTTTCTAAACCAATCTATTTAAAAGTATTAATAATTAATTTGATTTACGACTAGGGTTGAAGGTTTTAGTGAAACGTTTATTTAACGGTAGAATAAAACAAGTTAATGGTGTTTAATCTGAAAAAGAGAGATTAAAACTTATAATTGGAGGGTTTTAGTTTGGAAGGATTGATCTATGCCTCAAAATGTTTTAAAAAACATTATAAAATCGAAAATCGGTACTACCTTTAGTAGAGAACATAATATAGCTAACGAAAATGCTTTTCATAAATATTGGATGTTTATGGTGAAGTATTTTAACGAATTTTTTGTCTTAAAAAAAACAACGTTGAGTTTTTATGTCACTCTGAGCTGAGCCGAAGAGTTGATAAAGTGATAAACCAATGTTTTTTTAGAAAAAGGATTTAATCTAAAGTTTTTTCGCCATCGCTCTTATAAAGTATGCGCAGAATTGGGTTTTGAATGAGTTCGTTTAATGACTGTGCTATGATTTTATATACAGTGTTATGCTTTCTTTTTATTTAGTCTGTATTTTTTAAGTTTCAATAGCTCAATTCTTATATTCCTAATTATCAAAATAAAAATCCACTTAAAGAGTTTTTTTAGAGGGAAAGTTTAGTATTTTCTTCTAATTAAGGTTCTTAATATTAGTGGTTTTTCATGAAGTTATTGAGTGCCCGCATGGTTTTTAGTGACCAACCTTTTTGGATAATGTTTTTTATGAAACCGGGTATGCTACCACCTGGATCAACTTGGACCATTACCTCAAGATGTGTTTCTTTTTCACTTACTTGATCAAGAGTAAAGACGCAGGTTGGCAATACTCCCCGAACTAGATCAGATTTCACCGGGTAGTCAGGGTGTTCTATAGAGGTTACTTTGATTACTGTTCTGTTCTTTTGTTGATGCAACGATTTCTCTAATGTCTGCTCAAATACATAATCACGGTTGCTAACCGGCCACGCCAAATCATAGGCTTCATAGCTCAACCATTTGCCTTCATCGGGGGTACCTGCAATAAGAATATCTTCTGCTATACGCTCTACCCATTTCATGCGAGCCTCGGGGTCGCAAACTGCATTTGATATTTCATCTACACCATAGGCCAAAGTACTGGTGCCGCGAAACATTCTTATTTCTCCCGGTATATCCTTACTTTCTGTAATTGCCCTCGGGCTAACCGGAAGTCTCGGTTCTAGTGGTTTCTCATCTATCTTTATCCAATTGATTTCTTTCATATAAAAGTATATTATTCTGTTTAATTAAGCATAACGTTCTTGTTAGAAACGGTTCAATGTTTTTTACATGTTGTTAAACGAAATTATCATTTTTTAAGGAGAAAGTCAAGTCTTTGAAGTCTACTGCTCCAAAGCAAAATCGATGTAAGTATAAAAATCTGTTGGGTGATGGTTATGTAAATCGGGGCCTCTTTTATGACCAAGCCTCACGATTATAATTTCCTTTTCAGGAATCATAATGATGAACTGACCTAAGATTCCTCTAGAGTAAAAGACTTCAAGTCCCTTGTAGTTATTCATCCACATTTGGTATCCATAAAAATCTACAGGAATTCCATCTCTATCTTTTAAATAAAAGGCTGGAGTTGAGGAGGCTTTTACATAGGCTTCACTAATTATACGATGTTTGTTCCATAGGCCTTTATTGAGATACAGTTGTCCAATTCTTGCAAAATCTCTAGCGTTTGAGTAAAAACAGCAATACGCTTTTTCTCGTCCATATTTTTTATCTAAACTCCATAAAGCAGGGTTTTTAGCACCAATTGGTTGCCATACTTTTTTACTCATGTAGTCAGAAATTGTAGTTCCTGTTACTTCTTCCAAAATGAGTGAAAGAATAATGGTATTACCTCCCAAGTATACCCAGTTTTTCCCTGGAACTTCAGATACAGAGTAGTCATCATTTAACTCTTTAATATCTGTTCCGTAATATGCTTTTGCCATATGACCGAATGGACTGTTGTAACTTTCATCAAAGTTGATCCCCGAACTCATTGTTAAGAGGTGTTTAATAGTTAGTTCTGGGGTTTCCTTATATTGTGGTAAATAATCAGATACAGGATCATCAACACTGTTTATTTTGCCTTCATCAATAGCAATACCTATTAATAGACCAATAAATGTTTTTGCCATTGAAAAAGAATTGGTTTTAGAATTCTCATTGTAAATCCCCCAATATTTTTCATATATGATTTTATCACTTTTTACAATTAAGAAAGCGGCAGGATCAAATGATTCTATTTCAGATAGTAATTCTTTGTTTTCTGTTTCGTTGTAATTGTTGTCAAATACCCAAGGTTGTTGATTGCCTACTTCAACAGACCTACTTTCAAAAAAAGCATGTTCATCTATAGTTGGGCCACTATTTCCTATTAAATAAGTAGAAGATATTCCTTTAAATAAATGAGAGTTTCCTGATATAATAGCTAATAAATAAGCCACTACTAGTGTTGCAATAATTATTAGTAGTGTCTTCTTTAGTATTTTCATTGAATCAGATAAATTCAGCCTTAAAAAGCTGAGCGAAGTGTTTCTTTAATTTTTGTTTTACTTCCTCTACGTCAACTTCTCGGTTTAGTTCCTTCTGAAGAGAAGTAACTTGTTTATCGGCAATACCACAAGGAACAATATTGTTAAAGTAATCCAAATCAGCATTTACATTAAATGCAAAGCCATGCATGGTTACCCATCTACTACAGCGAACTCCCATAGCAGAAATCTTACGTGCTTTAAGTGGATTGTCAGAATCTAACCAAACTCCAGTAAAGCCTTCAGATCGTCCGGCTTCTATACCATATTCGGCAAGTGTTAGGATAATCATTTCTTCTAAAAAACGAAGGTATTTGTGAATGTCGGTAAAGAATTTGTCTAAATCCAAGATGGGATATCCAACAATCTGTCCTGGGCCATGGTAGGTAATATCACCGCCTCTATTTATTTTGTAATAAGTAGCTCCTTTTTGCTTTAACAAAGCCTCTGAAAGTAATAAATGACTTTCATCTCCACTTTTTCCTAGAGTGTAAACATGAGGATGCTCACAAAATATAAGATGGTTTTTGGTTTCTGTTATTGTTTTTTCAGCTCGTCTATTCTCAATTTTAGCATTAACATTCGCTCTAAAAATCTCCTCTTGAAAATCCCAAGCTTCTTTGTAATCTATTAATCCTAAATCTTGGAAGTGAATATTTTTCATCTGTAACGTTTTTGCTCGATTTGTGTAAAATTGCAGAGCAATTCTGTAAATCAATTACGAGATTGCTTCGTGCTTTGCAAAAAAAAACGGATGCACTATATTTTAGCCAACTCACCTTTTAAGTAAGTAATTACATCAACTTCAGTAATGTCAACACCATTTTTCATTCCTAAAAAGTAAGAAATCCAATCTCCTAAATGAATTAGATAGAGTGATTTTTCTAACTGAGAATTTCCTTTAGAATATATTTCTAGAATTGTTGAGGTGTATTTTTCAAAAATAGTTTTGTTAACTTCCATTCTTTTTTGAGTTCGGAAATAATCATCCTCATTTCTCAAAATAACAACCGCTAAATCTTCGTTTTTTGTTCTCCAACCAACTAATTCGTTATGGTTCATTTCTGGTATCACATGATGCCAACAAAGCATTTTAGCGTTTTCGTTTATTTGTTGTCTAAATCTAACAGCAACACCTTCATAGTTTGCATCAGCATAAATTACAGGAATTTTACCAACTAATTTTTCAGTAATTGCTTTAGCTTCATTGATTATGTTTTTTTCTTCTGAATTAATTGTAGAAACAGCATTATTAAATTGATCAACACAATTATTACGAATTACTTTGTAGTGATTTAACATATAAAATAACGTAGGAAAAGCCAATCCAAAAGCTGCTCTTGGAGGGTTTCCTCCAGGAATTACAATATGGTTGTATTTTTTCGATTTGGCTATTTCTTCTAACTTTCCGCCAGAAGTAATACACGCTATAGCAGCTCCTTTTGCTTCAGCTTGTTCTAACATTTCTAAACTTTCTTCAGTATTACCTGAATAAGAACAGCAAATAACTAAAGTGTTTTCATTTACAAAAGCTGGAATTTTATAGTCTTTGTTAATTGTAATAGGACAATTTGCATCCTGAGCAACAACTTGAGCAATAATAGTTCCGCCAATACCAGAGCCACCAAGTCCACAAATTAAAACGTTCTCTACCTTTCCAGAGAAAGCTGAAAGCATTGTAGATTCACTAATTTTTATAGACTCTGTAATGTGTTTTGTGAAATGTTCAATTAATCCTTTCATCAGTAATTATTAGTTTAGGAACGTAAAAATAAGAAAATAGATGGAAATATTTCAATAGAAATATAGCAGTTATAGAGCTTATAAATAATTATCAGCCGAAATTTTCGGTTATATTTGTTTCTTGGAATCTTTAAAGGTGAAAATATTAGTTATTCGATTTAGTTCAATTGGAGATATTGTGTTAACAACTCCTATTTTAAGATGTTTAAAAGAGCAGTTAAAAGGTAATGTGGAGCTTCATTTTTTAACAAAGAAGCAATACATTAAAGTGTTATTGCATAACCCGTACATTTCTAAAATTTATACAATAGAAAAAAGTACCAATGAAGTTATTGAGGATTTGAAACTTGAAAAATTTGATTATATAGTTGATTTACATAAGAATCTTCGCTCAAGAAGAGTTATTAGAACACTTAAAGTATTGTCTTTTAGTTTTGATAAACTCAACATAGAAAAATGGTTATTGACTAATTTTAAAATTAACAGATTACCAAAAATTCATATTGTAGATCGATATTTTAGAGCAGTTAAATCTTTCGGTATTTTAAATGACGAAAAAGGGTTAGATTATTTTATAGCCTCGGATGATAGGGTGGATATTTCTGATTTGCCAGATACTTATCAAAATGGGTATGTTGCTATAGCAATTGGAGGTCAGCATGAAGGGAAAAAGTTGCCGAAAAATAAATTAATTGAAACATGTAAAAAGATTAAATATCCTATTGTTTTGCTTGGAGGAAAGGAGGATCACTCTGTTGGAGAAGCAATAGTAAATGAAGCAGATGGGCATATATTTAATGCTTGTGGAAAATTTTCAATTAACGAATCTGCATCATTATTAGAGCAGTCAAACTGCGTGGTTACGCATGATACAGGGTTGATGCATATTGCTGCAGCCTTTAAGAAAAAAGTTGTTTCAATATGGGGATGTACCTCTCCAGATTTTGGAATGTATCCTTATTTAGCTGATCCAAGTTCGGTTATAATTGAACCGAATCATCTTACAAAAAGACCTTGTTCCAAGTTGGGTGATAAATGCAGTTATGGCAATTTTAAATGTGCTAAAGAGATAGATATCTCTTCGATTATAGAAGCGGTTAATAAACTGTATTAAAAAGTAAAATTATATTTTCAGCTTTTTTAAGTCAACCAATTTTTATTCATTAGAAATCATTATTTTCTTAGTTACAGTCTCAGAATTTGTTGTAAATTTAAGAATGTACTGACCACTATATAACGATCTAGTATCAAAATTCGTAATAGTACTTCCTTGGTAAATTATTGATTTTTGAATCGATTTTCCAGTAATATCAAAAAGCTCAACATTAATATTTTGTTTCACGAGTGAATTAAACTGTAGTACAATAAATTCGTTTGCAGGGTTTGGGTAAACATTAATTTCAACATTATTCAATAAATTTTCTTTAACAGATACTGTTGAAGTGTATGTTGTAGTTCCGCCAGGAACAAAATTTACAGTTGAAACATTATATACTCCATAGAAAGTTGGGCCAACAACATAGGGGTAGGCAGAATTCCAGTTAGCGTCTACAGTTGCAAAATAGCAATAGGTTCCGGTTGGGTATTCTGGTGTTACACAAAATCTTCCGTTATGCTCATCTAAATAATCTTGGTTTGATGGTGTTGTAAACTCGTAATCTTCTTTAAAATAACCTAAAAAGTAAGTTGCATTAACAGTTGGACCTGAACTAACAGCATTTCCATCAGGATCTGTTGTTCTTGTTGTGATACTTCTTAGCGAGTAACTAGATTTTATTCTGGTAACTCCTCCAGTTCCATCAGTATTTGTAAAGCCATAAGCACCATAGATTGGAAAACCATCATAAGCAAAACCAATTAGTGGAGAATGTTGATTGGCATCGATAGCATATAAGCCGTCTGCATCATAAGTATTACAAATAGTTGAAAGCACATTTAAATCTAATTTGAAAGCACTAGGGTTTTGATGGTGGTGGTAGTTACCCATTGCAGGGTGACCTTTAGAGCAGTCAAAGCCACCCATTTCAGCAGGTATAGCATCTCTATTCCAATCTTGAGTTGATCCTGGTCCGCCAGGGCAAGGAGCGTTTCCGGGGCCGCCACACAATGCATTAGTACTTGGATTCCAAGAAACACCATCCGCATAATTAAATAATGCTGTTCCATTTATAAAAACACCGATATTTCCCATACCACCTTCAGTAAGTGTTCCAGTATTTTCAATAGGGTTTAGGGGTACTTTAAAAATTGAATTTTGAGCAGTTGCAGTTGATGGGTTTCCATCTAAAAAAGGTCCTGTAACATACGAAGGAATACCAGTTGCCGATATATATGCGTAGTTTGCATTATATTGAACGGCTTGCACATTTACTAAGTCAGCATCATTAATTGGTGTAGAATTCCCACTAACATAATGTCTGCCAGTTACTGTTGTATTTTGTAGCCATGAAGTTACGGCAGGTCCTTGAGCTTTAAGTGCTAATTCTGAAAGTATAACAAAGACTAAGAGTAATGTTTTTTTCATGTTTTTCGTTTTAGTTAAATATCATTTTCTTACTTAGACGGAATATAAGATTGAAGGTTTAATGACCGCTCTTATTTTTTTTCGGTTGAAGGGAAATAGAATTTTCTAGGGAAAGCATTTTTTTTGTTAAACAGAAAATTTTTGTCCGTTAACGTAAGTAGAAAAGAGGTTAAGTCTACTTTTTGGTTTGATGACAGAGATATGGAGTTTCCTAAATGTTTTGATACTGTTTTTGATGGAAATACTTTAGTTGTGTAGTGTTTTAAGACTTCGGATAAGTTTTTAAAACGACCATCATGCATGTATGGATGAGAAAACTCAATATTTCTTAATGTAGGTACTTTAAATTTTAAAGAATCGTTTGGGTTTTTAGTAATGTTATACCTCCCATAATCTAATAAAACACTATCTAACGGTATTCCATTGTTTTCGAATTTACCATTCGTGAAAAATGGTTCTGTGTGGCAGCTTGAACATTCTTTTTTAAAAAGTTGATAGCCATTTTCTTCTTGTAATGTAAAATTGGCTGCTTTTCTCATGACACTATCATATTTTGAGTTACATGAAATTAAGGTAAGTTCAAATTGTGAAATAGCTTTTAGTAAATATTCTCCTGTTATAGCACTATCTTTAAAAGTTTGATAAAATCGTTTGACATAATCAGTTGACTTTGTGAGTTTAAGAATAACATTATTAATGTTTTCACCCATTTCTGCTGGATGGCTTATTGGAGCAAGTGCCTGAAAATCTAAGTGACTAACAGCTCCATCCCACATAAAGGAATTATGCCAAGCTAAATTCATTAACGAGGGTGAGTTTCTATTTCCAATACTATCATTGATACCATGACTTAGTTTATGATCAACATGAGTGAAGGCAGTATAGGATAGGTGACAATTACTGCAAGAAATAGAGCTGTCTTTTGATAATATAGGGTCGTAAAAAAGTTTTCTTCCTAAATCAATTCCTTCCTGGGTTAATGGGTTTTTTTCAAAATTGTAAACTGGTTTTGGCCAATATTCTGGATATTTTATTTTAACAGGAGTAGTTGTATAAGGAAAGTACATTGCTGATCCAAAAAAAGCAAACACACTTAAAAATGCTATTATATTATTTTTATTCACTAATAGAAAATAAAGTTGATAACAGGATAGATAATTGTTGAGCTTCTTTTCCTGGACTCATTATTTTGTGGGTTTTGGTTAAGTCTATTTGATTTAAAAAATCAGTAATATTCAATCCAATATTTAAGCGGTTTCTATTAGTTGTTTGTAGTTTAATCTTCTGAACTGTTTGGAAAGGTGGGGCATAGCCCCCTAAATGGAATTCAAAAGGAAAGGGACTACTTGTTCCTTCTAATTTAAAATTAATATAACCGCTATTCCAAGCCCAGTACATTCCTTTAGTGGGATCTAGGTCTCCACCCATAACTCCATCTGTATTTGTTAAACTGTCTGTTCCTAATAAGAATTGTACTTCATCAAATTCAATACTTTTGAGTAAGATAAATGTAAAAGACTGTGATTTTTGCTTAGAGATGTCAACAAGATGATAGCTTTTTTTTTCTGTCCAAACGATTTCACCTTCTTTTAGAAGATTAAAATTACTAAGATAAAATTTGAGTTTATCAATAGATAAAGAGTCATTAGTATTGACTGAGGTGGAGATATTAATGAGGATATCATTGGTCGCTTTTTGACCAATCGAAATTGAATAATTAGCTAGAAAAATAAAAATAAATAACCACTTTAATATTTTTAGTTGTCCAATCAATGAGTTTTCTTTTTATACTCTTCGATGCTAAAATTCAATATTTTTTTTGATTCAATCTCGTTTTCCCAGCCTAATGGTTCCATTTTTTCAGGGCCT
This sequence comes from uncultured Flavobacteriales bacterium, assembly GCA_913048175.1. Lineage (GTDB taxonomy): Bacteria > Bacteroidota > Bacteroidia > Flavobacteriales_E > Vicingaceae. Next base: position 17,619 of record CAJWVX010000013.1, read on the forward strand.
TTATAGTTGGCGAAGAAGGTTTCTAAAATAGTTGTAGTACCATTAAAGTTACTGTCTAATTCTGCTAAAGAATTTATTTTAAAAAATGGAGAGCCCTCAACTACAGCTATTAGTTTGTCATCCTGCTCTCCTCTATCTAATAATTTTAACATTCCAATTATTTTAGTTTTTAAAACAGAACCTCTTTCAACTGCTGGTCCTAAAACAATAACATCTAAAGGATCACCGTCTCCGCCTAATTCTTTAGGTAATAATGTTCTTGGTATCATACCGTAGTTACCCGGATATCCAAGATATTTAATAGTCCTTGGTTTTCCATTTACAAATTCCCATTTTAAATTTCCGGTAGATTTTTCAACCTCCCATTTTGCTGTTGTTCCTGAAGGAATTTCAATTACAACATTAACATTTCCTGAAGCATCAATAGGTTCGTAGCCAGTAAGGTAATTCTTTTCACCTATAATAGTATATTCATCTGGCATATTAGTGTTGTCAATATTTTCTGCAGCTGATTTAACCTCTACTTCTTTACAGGATTGTAAAAAGATAAAAGTTGTTAAAATCAATATTAGTCTAAATTTCATTTCCAATTATTTTTAGTGGTTTGTTCTATTAATATTTCTTTAGGTATATCATGGACTCCATTAAACTCAATAAGTTTAAAGTTGAGGTTAGATTTTTTTAGGAGTTCTTCGTGTTGAGTTATTCTTTTTTTGGAAGAAAACTCATCATTATCGCCAAAAAGAATGAATGTATTAAAATTCTTTCCAAAAGTCTCAAATTTCATTTCTTCTGGAAAAACACTTGACCAAAGTATCAGGTTAGTTGGAATTACTTTTCCATCAGCAATCCATCTACTTGCTGTTGCTCCTCCTTGTGAAAAACCGACAACATTTACTTTTACATTTTTTGAATCGTTTTCAGAAATGATTGAGTCATACAATTGATTCAAATAATTGGTGTAATCTTCAATTTCATCTTCTCTATCTTTTTTTGTCATCCAAGTTGCACCAACTCTACCGTAAAAACCTTTAGAGTAGAATTTGGATAAACCTTCTGGAGCAATAATACAAGTTTTATCATCTGAAATAGGTTCAAACTTTCGGATAAAGTATTGGGCTAACATTCCATAACCATGTAAAACAATCCAAATAGTTTGAGCTGTTTTTATATTACCCTTAGAATGATAAATAGCTGTTTTACTAACTTTTAGTTTGTGCTGCATAATCTGAAATTGCGTTAGGATCAAAGCTTACTGAAAATGTAATCCATATAGATCTAGAAAGGCGAAGGATAAAAGGAGTTGTTATAGTTATAAAAATTCCTACTGTAATTAAAAAAGGAACCAAACTGTATGCTTTAAAAGTAGCAAACGCAACAAAAACAGCAACGGTTAAGGCAACTGTAAGTGCATAGCTAACAAACATGGCTCCTAAATAAAATCCGGCTTCAATTTGAAAATCTTGATTGCATTTAGAACAGTTGTCAGGCATATCTAAAAATTTTTTATACTGGTATGTTTTTTCATTTAGAAATAAATTTCCTTCATGACATTTGGGACATTTACATGTTAAAATGCTACTTACAATATTGTGGGATTGTGCCATATTTTTGTCAAGATTAGTAGAGTGTAAAGATATTCAATTCAACAATACCAATTTCTAAACAATACCACTTACTTTAACTAGTTTTGCAAGATGGTTGGAATTAATGAACTTACAGTAAATTTTGGTGAACGATATTTGTTTAACAAGATTTCATTTATCATCAATAAAGTAGATAGAATCGGATTGGTTGGGAAGAATGGCGCAGGAAAATCTTCCTTACTCAAGATTATTGCTGGAGAATCTGAATCTGATGGTGGAAATATTTCTATGCCAAGTGGATTTAGAGTAGGTTATTTGCCTCAGGATATGGATTTTGCATGTGGTAAAACAGTGATGGAAGAAGCCAAATCTGTTTTTAAAGAGGTAAATGATATTAATGATAAAATTGATGATATTAATGTTCAGCTGGGAGTAAGAACTGATTATGAATCAGACAGCTATTCGGAAATGTTAAATGAGCTAAGCGATTTTAACGAACGAATAGGTATGTTGGGTGGTTTTAATATTGATTCGGATTGTGAAACTATATTAAAAGGATTAGGATTTAGTCCAACTGACTTTACTCGATTAACGGATGACTTTAGTGGTGGTTGGAGAATGAGAATTGAGTTGGCTAAAATTTTACTTTCTAATGCTGATGTATTGTTGCTGGATGAGCCAACCAATCACTTAGATATTGAATCAATACAATGGTTAGAGGATTTCTTGAAAGTCTATCATGGTGGAGTAGTTTTAGTTTCTCACGATAAGGCTTTTTTAGATGGAGTTACAAATAGAACGATAGAGATTTCTTTAGGTAAGATTTTTGATTACAAAACTTTTTACTCAAAGTATTTGGATCAACGACAAGAAAGAAGAGATCAGCAAATGGCTGCTTATACCAATCAACAAAAACAAATACAAGATACAGAGAAATTTATTGAGCGTTTTAGATCAAAAGCCTCAAAAGCAGTTCAGGTACAAAGTAGAATAAAACAACTTGATAAATTAGTTAGAATAGAGATTGAAGAGGAAGACAACGCATCAATGCAATTTAAGTTTCCTCCAGCACCAAGGTCTGGTAAGGTAACTGTAGAGGCAAATGAAGTTGGAAAATCTTTTGGAGATAATGTAGTATTTAGTGGGGTTAACTACTTTGTGGAGAGAGGTAAGAAAATTGCTTTTGTTGGAAAGAATGGGGAAGGGAAAACAACAATGATTCGTTCATTGGTTGGAGAGTTGGAGCATGATGGAGAATTAAAGATAGGACATAACGTAGATATGGCTTACTTTGCTCAAAACCAAGCTGAAGAATTAGATAAAGAAAAAACAGTTTTTGAAACCATTGATGAAGCTGCTCACGGAGAAATCAGAAAACAAGTAAGAAGCTTGTTGGGTTCTTTTATGTTTGGAGAAGAAGAAATCTCTAAAAAGATAAAAGTACTTTCTGGTGGAGAAAGAGCAAGAGTAGCTTTATGTAAGTTGTTATTGGAGCCAATTAATTTACTGATATTGGATGAGCCAACTAATCACTTAGATATAAGATCTAAAGATGTATTGAAAACTGCATTGAAAAATTTCGATGGAACATTAATAGTTATTTCTCACGATAGAGATTTCTTAGATGGATTAACGGAAGAAATGTATGAATTTAGTGGTGGAAATGTAAAACAATTCTTAGGAGGAGTTTACGAATTCTTAGAATCTAAACAAGCTAATTCGATACGTGAGTTTGAGCATAAAGAGAAGGTCGTAGAAAAAAAGCAGAAAGAAAATTCTGATCATAAATTAAGTTATGAGGAACGTAAACAATTAGATAAAGACATTAAGAAAACTCAAAACAGAGTTGGTAAACTTGAGAAATTAATAGAAGATTTAGAAGTGAAAATGGAAGATCTAAATAAAAAACTATTAGATCCTGAAGCATATTCTCAAGAAGTAATGGATGAGTACGAAGTGCTTAAAAAAGAATCTGATCAGGCAATGAAAGATTGGGAAGATTCTGAGAAACAATTAGAGGTCTTAAATTCTTAATAAGAGTCAACTAACATATATTAGATACTATATTTAGTTCTTGTAAATTTTAATCTACACGCTCTGCGGTGTTTTATTATCTTAATTTTAGTGTTAGCCTATTTAAATTCTTTTGGTCAAACTATAAACTTATTACTACAAGATACTTAATTGATCAGGAATGTGTGATGGATCTATTGTTGCAAATATAATTCATGGCGCTATAGGGTATGTTTTTTATTGGGATGACTCAGAATCAAACTAGCGATATAGTTACTTATTTATGTTAAATAACGTAAAAAGTAATCATTATGGATACTTCAGATTAGATAGATTTTGCAACAGGAACTATTTTTGATTCGCAATCTTTATTTTAATCTCTAATGGTAACAAACGATAGCTGTGGTTCAATTTATTGTAAAGCTTCAGTTTTTCAGTTGGAAGAGCAGTTCTTTACACGTATTCAAAAAGATTACATATTAACTGGCTTAAGTCATACGTGTTATAGTTTTTTCACAACTGACTCTAATGGTTTTTCTGATGTTTATTTCGCAAACCAGCTGCGTATTAATTATCAAAAATAGCTACTATATTATTGAGAATTTTATTTTTCAACTTATCATCTGTAATATGTTTCTCTAAAGGTCTATTTTTTGTATTCGTGTTTCTTTTTTTGACTGGGTATATAAGTATATGTTTGGGTTATTCCAGTCTAAGTGGCTATGGTTTGGCAACCATACCAAAACGTTACTTTTCCCTTTTATTCTATGAGCTTTCTGAACATACTTATAAGTCATATCATCTTTTTCTACTTGAGTAAATTCAGATAAAAACCCTAAATAATAATTGCATTGACGACATTTTTTTTAGTTGATTTTCTTTGTCCTTCATAAATAAGTCAGTTTGTGTCAACTTATCTCAGACAATTATATTTTAATAAAAAAAGCCTAAATCATCGATTCAGGCTTTTTTTATTCTTGTTTTAGATAACAATTATCCTTGATTCATTTTTAATAAGCCAACTTCTTTTTCAGAAAGAAAACGCCATTGACCACGAGCCATATCTTTTTTAGTTAATCCAGCAAAAAATACTCTGTCTAGTTTAACAACATTGTATCCTAAATGCTCAAACATTCTTCTAATAATTCTGTTTTTACCAGAATGTAGTTCAACACCAACTTGGTTTTTCTTATCACCATTAGAAGTAACATAAGCAGCTACATCAGCTTTGGTGAATCCATCCTCTAACTCAAACCCATCACATAAATGTTCTAGGTGGTTTGATGTTACATTTTTATCTAATTGTACGTTGTAAATTTTCTTAACACCAAATTTAGGGTGAGTTAACTTTTTAGTTAAGTCTCCATCATTGGTTAGCATTAAAACTCCAGTAGTAGCTCTGTCTAATCTACCAACAGGGTAAACTCTTTCTTTTAATTTACCTAAGATTTGCATTACTGTTTTTCTGCCAAATGGATCATCTGCAGTAGTAATAAAATCCTTTGGCTTATTCATTAATATATAAACCTTCTTTTCTCTTTTAATGCCTTGTCCACCAAAAGAAACTTTATCTGTTTCAGTTACTTTGTAGCCCATTTCTGTAACCACTTTACCGTTAACTTCTACAACTCCAGATTGTATTAAAACATCAGCTTCTCTTCTAGATGCAATGCCAGCGTTAGCTAAGTATTTATTTAAACGAGTTAATCCATCATCTGCTTTAGTATGAGGATTATTTTTACTTTTTTTATTAGGATCAGCTCTTTTTAAAGGTGCTTTAGTATAGGTTCCTGCTTTTCTGTAAGGTTTATCGCTACCTGGCTTGCCGCTACCTGCAGGTCTTCGGTCTGTTCTTGCTGCAGCATCTTTACTTGGTCTACTATCGTTACTAGGCTTCTCATCTCTACTTGGCTTATCGCTTCCGCTTGATCTACGTGCTTTTGTAGCTGGTTTTGCTTTGCTTGAGCCTCTTGCTCCTTTATTAGGTTTGCTGTCGTTTCCGGGTCTTCTTTTTTTACTTTCCATTGTGTGTTGAGTTTATAAAGTCTGAAAGTTCTAAAGTCTGTAAAGTTCTCATTCAACTTTTTACTTTATAAACTTTTTACTAGTATTAATTATCTTACTTCTCCTCCGTTATCAATTACTTTTTCTGGCGAAACAAAAGCTAAGCTTCCTTCATTGTTTTCTGCCATTAAAATCATTCCTTGAGATTCTATTCCTCTAATTTTTCTTGGTGCTAAGTTAATCAAAACAGAAACTTGTTTTCCAATTATATCTTCAGGTTTGTAGTGTTTAGCAATTCCAGAAACTATTGTTCTTTCATCAATCCCAGTATCAACCGTCATTTTTATTAATTTATCTGCATCAGGATGTTTTTCAGCAGTTAAAATGGTACTAATTCTAATATCCATTTTAGTAAATTCATCAAAAGTAATTTCGTCTTTCATTGGTTTTGCTTTTGGATTTGATTGGTTAACAGCAGTTGCTTTTAATTTTTCAATTTGTATTTCAATAGCATCATCTTCTATCTTTTGATACAATAATTCTGCTTTATTGATTTGATGCTCAGCTGGTAAAGTAGTTAAACCATTACTGTTTAACATTCCCTTTAGTTTCTGACTAGTATTTGGTAAAAATGGAATAAAAATTTCGCTTAAAGCATTACTTAATTGCAAAGCAATATTCATTATCGTTTTAACAGTCTCTTCATCTGTTTTAATCAGTTTCCAAGGCTCTGTGTCTGCTAAGTACTTGTTTCCTAAACGAGCCAAAGTCATTGCCTCAGTTTGAGCATCTCTAAACTTATAGGCTGCTAATAACTCATCAACATTAAGTTTTGTAGCTTCAATAGCTGCTAACACTTCTTTGTCATAGTCAGATAAAACCCCTTGTGCAGGAACTTTACCATCATAATACTTATGAGTTAAAACAACAGAACGATTTATGAAGTTTCCGAAAATAGCAACTAACTCACTATTAACTCTTGTTTGATAGTCTTTCCAGGTAAACTCACTATCCTTAGTTTCTGGAGCAATAGAAGTTAACACATAGCGTAATTCATCTTCCTTATTCGGAAAATCTTCTAAGTACTCATGTAGCCAAACAGCCCAATTTCGTGAAGTAGAAATCTTATCTCCTTCTAAATTTAAAAACTCGTTTGCTGGCACGTTAGTTGGTAAAATATAATCTCCATGAGATTTTAAGATAATCGGAAAAATGATTGCGTGAAAAACAATGTTGTCTTTACCAATAAAATGAACTAATTCAGTATCCTCTTTTTTCCAGTAATCTTCCCAATCTTTATTGTTGTCTAATGCCCATTGTTTAGTCGCAGAAATGTATCCAATAGGAGCATCAAACCAAACATATAAAACTTTTCCTTCTCCACCTTCTACAGGAACTTTAATTCCCCAATCTAAATCTCTAGTAATTGACCTTGGTAAAAGTCCGTTATCAATCCATGATTTACACTGTCCGATAACTTGCTTTCTCCAAGTAGATGCATCATGTTGTTGAACCCCATCAAGCTTTCCTGTTTCTATCCATTCTTTTAGCCACTTTTCGTGATCGTTCATTGGTAAAAACCAGTGTGTAGTTTCTTTTAGGATAGGAACGTTTCCGCTAATAGTAGATTTTGGTTTGATTAATTCCGTAGGACTTAATGTAGATCCGCATTTTTCACATTGATCGCCATAAGCACCATCAAAAGCACATTTAGGACAAGTACCAACAATATATCTATCTGCTAAAAACTGATTGTTTTCTTCATCATAATATTGCTCAGTAGTTTTCTCAATAAAAGCACCTTTTCCGTGCATGTCTTTAAAAAATTCGCTTGCTGTTTCATGGTGCAATTCAGAAGAAGTTCTGTGGTAGATATCAAATTCAATTCCGAAATCGTTAAACGCTTTTTCGATAATTGCATGATTCTTATCTACAATTTTTTGAGGAGTAGTGTCTTCTTTTTTTGCTCTTAGTGTAATGGCTGCACCGTGCTCATCAGAACCACAAACAAAAAGAACCTCTTTCCCTTTTGCTTTTAAATATCTCGAATAAATATCTGCAGGCAAATAACAACCAGCAATATGGCCTAAGTGTAAAGGACCATTTGCGTAAGGTAATGCTGCGGTTATTGTATGTCTTTTAGCTTCTTTCATGTTAAATGTCAGCTCAATTTGCTATTTTCGTTTCTTAATAATTGCCACTTGGGCATCGAATAAATTCGGTGCAAAGTTACATTTTATAAATTTTAAAAAATGCAAAAACCATCCAATTTAAAACAAGGGGATAAAGTAGTGATTCTTTCTACTGCTCGTAAGATTTCTGATACTGAAATTGCACCTGCAATTAAGGTGTTTAAGGGTTGGGGTTTAGAGGTTGTTTTAGGCGCAAATTTATTTAATCAATCTGATCAATTTTCTGGGACTACCGCACAGCGGACTTCAGATTTACAAGTTGCTTTAGATGATGAAAAAATAAAAGCTATTTTTTGTGCAAGAGGAGGTTATGGGACAGTTAAAATTATTGACGAATTAGATTTTACTAATTTCATAGAAAGTCCCAAATGGATAGTTGGCTATAGTGATGTAACTGTTTTGCATAATCATATTAATCATAATTTTAATATTGAAACATTACATGCATCAATGCCAATAAATTTTACGACAAATACAAAAGAGAGTTTAGATAGTTTGAGAAATGCCTTGTTTGGAGAAAGTTTAGCTTATAATTTTGACTCGCATGAAATGAATAGAACTGGTTATGCGCAAGGAGAAATAGTAGGGGGTAATTTGTCTATCATTTACAGTTTAACAGGTACAAGTTCTCAACTTAACACAAAGGGTAAAATCTTGTTTATAGAAGATTTAGATGAATATATTTATCATATAGATAGAATGATGATGAATTTAAAACGTGCAGGAATTTTAGAAAATTTAGCTGGTTTTGTTATTGGTAGTATGTCTGATATGAATGATAATACAATTCCTTATGGGAAAAGTGCTAAAGAGATAATTTTAGAGTCTGTTAAAGAATATGATTATCCAGTTTGTTTTAATTTCCCGGCTGGGCATATCGATGATAACAGAACATTAATTATGGGCAGAAAAGTTGAATTGAATTTTTCTGATAACTGTAGCTTGAAGTTTAACTAATATGGCAGATCATAACATATTAGGAGAAAAAGGCGAGGGGTTAGCTAAGGAGTATCTAGAAAAATTAGGATATGAAGTTGTTGCAAGTAATTGGCGAGAACGGAAATTTGAAATTGACTTAATTGCTATTGATAATCAGGAAATTGTTTTTGTTGAAGTAAAGACTCGAAGTACATCATTCTTTGGAAACCCTGAAGAAGCTGTAACGTTAAAAAAGCAGCAGCATTTAATTAATGGAGCAGATTTTTATATTCAAGAAAATGAAATTGATTTAGAATGTAGATTTGATATTATTGCCATCATTCTAAACTCTAACCAAGAAGAAGTAAAGCATATAAAGGCTGCTTTTTCTCCTAGTTTTTAATTTTTACTATGCCATTTCGTATTCTATTGTATAAATTTTATGATTTATTAAATCACTAAATAGTTTAATATCATCTCTAATTCCTAAATCATCTTCTTCTAAATACCAAATGATCTTAGCAGTAGTCTTTGGATTGTGGTTTATTCGAGAAACAATTTTTAAGATATTTAACATATACTTAGATGAAAGCGTGTTATAGTATTCTAAATCTATAAAAAGATGTGTTTTTTCTGTAGGATTTTCAGCATACTCTTCTAGTAATCTAATTATTGAGGAGTAAAAATCATGAGGATATAACATGGTTGATCTTCCTAAAATTTTAATGCTACCTCTTTTGGGTTCAAAAATAAATTTTGGTGATTTGTCAGTTCCTTTAATTTCAATTTTTTTCATTTGTTATAGATTTAATTTATAGCAAAGTGAGTTCTTTTATTTCGGATAGTTATTAGCTGAAAGTTAGCTTTATCTTAAAGTTATTGATATTTAATGTTAACTTCATTAAATTAATATGTAACTCAAAAAAATAGATCCTTTTTAAGGTGTTATTATTTCAACAACATCCTTACCAGTTTTCATATTTCTCGCATATATTTTAACTGCAGTTATATTTGGAAACCAAAAGGCGCCTCCTTCTATCTTAATGAAAATTCGATTCATTTTTAATATTTGACTGTTGCATTTTGTGTAAACTTCAAAATGATTATCTTTAATTTTCTTTAATGTAAAAAACAACTTTTTGTAGGAGACAAACTTAAAAGTAGCATAGTCTTCATTAATATTAATAAACTTTAGTCCGTAGGCATATTTCTGTTGAATCCAAGTTAATGGCTTCATTGCTCCACCTTCAGTATTTCTTTTCCAGTAAACATTAATAGGGGTTTTATCATCTAACACTCCAGAATCATTGATATTAACATCATAAAAAATCTGATTGTTGTCTTTACTCCGCTCAATCTTAAATAAAAAAGATATTGGGTTGATACTAATATCAGAATCAATAGTGTTGAAAATCAAGACTATTATGGCAAGTATAAGACATAGATTCTGTGACCTAAATTAGTTTTGAAAAAAGAAACTTATGTCTTAAGGATTACAATTGAAGAATACTGATTAAATGTTAATTTGATTAAAGTGTATTCTAACTTTCACAAAAAAATAGATTTAACCATGTATTTTTTTTGGGCTAAAAAAACATGTAGTTTTAATCAAAATTTAAATTGAATATGAAAAGTATAGTTATTGCATTTTTGATAATTAGTTTTAGTACGACTGTTTGTTTGGGTCAAGTATCATCAGTAGATCTGTTAGATAAGACTCATGTCAATTGGCACAATAAAGATTTACAAATAGATTCAAAAGTAGGAGTTAGTGTTAGAAAGACTTATTTAGAGCTTTTAAAAGATAAAAAATCAAAGAAAACTGTTGTTGTAGCAGTTATTGATACTGGAGTAGATAAAGATCATGAGGATTTAAAAGATAAAGTGTGGATTAATAAAGGAGAAATTCCTGATAATAATATTGATGATGATCAGAATGGGTATGTTGATGATGTCTATGGTTGGAATTATTTAGGTGGGAGTTCAGGAGATAATATTAATTATGAAAATTATGAGTACACAAGATTAATTAAATTTAAGGATGTAAAACATCCTTTTTACAATGAAGCTAAATTAGCTTATGATAAGGAATTTGATAAGAGAAAAAAAGATCGGAACTATATAGAAAAACTTGAAGAAAACCTTAAGATAGCTAAAGATATAATTAAAGAAAATACTGGCGTAGAGGTTCTTTCAGGAAAAGATTTAGTTAGCATAAAATCTAATAATGAGAAGGTATTATCCGCAAAAGAATATTTGAATAGACGATACAGTTCTGGATTTACGGAGAGAGGGTTGGCTCGATTTAAATTGAGTAATGATAAGTATTTGAAGTATTACTTAAATACTCAATTTAACCCAAGAGAAATAGCAGGGGATGATCCATTAGATTTAAGTGATAAAAATTATGGAAATCCAAATGTGACTGGACCAGCCTCTAGTCATGGAACTTCAGTTGCTGGTGTAATTGCTGCTATCAGAGATAATGGTATCGGAATTAATGGAATTGCTACAGATGTTCAAATTATGGTACTTCGGGCAATCCCTAATGGTGATGAGAGAGATAAAGATGTTGCTTTAGCAATAATGTATGCAGTTGATAATGGCGCAGATATAATTAATATGAGTTTTGGAAAAAAAATATCTCCAAACAAAGATTTTGTCGATAAAGCAGTGAGATATGCAGAAGATAATAATGTTTTATTAGTGCATGCCGCAGGAAATGAGGGGGTTGATATCGATGCGGCACCAAAATTTCCAAGTAATATTTATACAGATGGAACAAATGCAATGACTTGGCTTAATGTTGGTGCCTCAGATGCTAAAGTTGGAAAGGAAATTGCAGCGATATTCTCAAATTACGGAATTGTAAATGTTGATATTTTTGCACCAGGGGTAAACATTGTATCATTAGATACGGGTAATACATATAGTTTGCATAATGGTACAAGTCTATCTGCTCCTGTTGTTTCTGGGGTAGCAGCTCTTTTGTTGTCTTACTATCCAGATTTAACTGCAAAGGAGTTGAAAAATATTCTTCGAGAATCTTGTTCTATTATTACTAAACCTAAAAAGATTTATAAACCAGGTTTTGATAGTGACAAAAGAAAGAAAACTTCAATTAAAAAACTATCAAATACTGGGGGGATTATTAATGTTTATAATGCTTTTATTGAAGCAGAAAAAAGGCGCAATTAATGCTCCTGAATCCTACTGTTTCTTTCTTGGTTTCCAGTTTTTCTTTTTGCTAAAATTCTTTTTACCGCCACCTTTAAAAGGTTTCTTGTAAGTAGTATCATATTTTGGACCTTCAGTAAATCCTTCAGGTAAAGGTAGCTTGTTAACTTCGCTTCCAATTAAACTTTCAATTTTAGAAAAGTTATGACAATCATCAGCATTAATAAACGTTAATGCAACTCCCGTATTATCACCCCTTGCAGTTCGTCCAATTCGGTGAATATAATCTTCAGCATCACCCGGAATATCATAGTTAATTACTAGGTTAATTCCTTTAATATCGATCCCTCTAGAAAGAACATCCGTAGCAATTAATAGTTTTATTTTTCTGTTTTTAAAATCTAATAAAACACCTTCTCTTTCCTGTTGGTTTAAATCAGAGTGTATTCCTTTAGCTGGTAAGCCTGCTTTATTTAAGGCTTGCACTATTTCTTTAACTGTTACTTTTCTTGAAGAGAAAACTAACACAAAATCATGATCGTTTTCTTTAAGGATTTCACCAATCAATTTTATTTTTTGGCTATTGTGTACTAAATAAGCAGCTTGTGTAATACCTTTATTAGGTTTAGAAATTGCTATGTTTATTGTAATGGGATCTTTTAATAAAGTAGCAGAAAGTTGTCTTATTTTCGGTGGCATTGTTGCCGAAAAAAGCAAGTTTTGTCTGTCTTTAGGAAGTTTGTTGGCAATTTTAGTAATGTCTTCGTTAAAGCCCATATCTAACATTCTATCACCTTCATCTAAGATGAAATGTTTCACTCCTGAAGTGTCAAAGTAGCCCATATTTAAGTGAGACATAAATCGACCTGGTGTACAAATTACTATATCAGCACCTGTGGTTAACGCTTTCTTTTCGGCATCAAAACTCTTACCATCTCCACCACCATAAATAGCAATTGATGTAGCGTTGGTGAAATAACTTAATCCTTCAACTTGTTGATCTATTTGTATCGCTAACTCTCTTGTAGGAACAATAATGATTGTACTTACTTTATCTGAGCTACCTCTTTTGCATATTGCATTTAAAATGGGTAGAACGAAAGCAGCTGTTTTTCCTGTTCCAGTTTGTGCAACAGCAATCATGTCTTTATTGTCCATTACAGCTGGGATAGCTTCTTGTTGTATTGGTGTTGGAGTTTCAAACCCCATTGCGTCAAGTGCTTCTAATACTTGATCTTCAAATCCTAATTCACTAAATTTCATAGAAACCAAAGATAATAAAGATATTGATGAATATTCATTTTATAAAAAATAACCAAAAACATCTTAAAAGTGACCGTTAAATAAAAAAAACAAATATTATTAGGAGGGTTTGAACTGAAAAATCATATTTGCCAAAAATTTGAATTATGAAAAGATCTCTTTTATTATTGTTAGCTTTTACAAGCTCATTTAACCTGTTTTCTCAAGATATAATAGTTAAAAAAGATGGCGAAGAAATTAAATCAAAAATTATAGAAATTGGGATTGACAATGTGAAGTTTAAAAAGTTTGATAACCTCGAAGGACCTGATTATGTTTTGCCTAAATATGATATTGTTTTTGTGAAATTTGCGAATGGGATTAAAGAGGTGTTTAATGTAGAAAAATCTAATAAGACTTCTCAAGAAGTCCGGAAAGGCCCTCATATGGGGATGCATTTAACTCCTGGGATAGGTAAGCTCTCAGGCGAAAGCTCTAAAATGGGATTTTCGTATAATATTGGGATGGATTTAAACATTTACTTTAATGATCATGTTGGAATCAAAACAGGATTTAATTATCAAAAGATTTCTCTTGAATATGAAACTAGCAATTCTTATTTTGGTAATGGGTTCTCATCTTCTTATAACTATACCATTTCAGGGAAAGTGAATTCTTTTGGAATACCATTTAAATTATTAGTAACATCAGGTAAAAAGGTTGGAGTTTACTTTGAAATGGGAGTTGCAGCATACTTTATATTGTCGGCTAATACGGAGAGTGTTTATAGCTATGATGGACAGCCGGATAATATACAGTTTAGTGCTTTATCAACAGAGCCTGTTTATTTAGCTCAAGAAGCTGTTTTTGGATTGAACATTATGGCTACTGAAAATGTTAGTTTTAACTTAGGGATTTCTAATCATTTTGGATTAACCAAGGTCAATAGAAATAGTTCAAGTTCTGATAACGGAAGAGCAATAGCGTTTGCAATTCAGTTTGGATTATTATTTAACTTGGCGAACTAATTAAATCTAGCAATTTTTGGGAGTGAGTGTTTGCAACTTTGATTGCATTCTGCTTAGCTTCTTCAGAATACCCGTTAATATCATTACAGAATATTTCTCCAACATATTGTAGTTTACAATAGTTAGTTAAGCCCTGTAAAGGGAATACTATTTTTTGTATAATTTCATTGGGGTACATACTAACTGGGCTGCCAATAGTAAAAGAGACTATTACTTTTTTGTTGTTTAAGATAGATTCTGCTCCAAAAGCAAAGCCATATTCAAAAACTTTATCAATCCAATGCTTAAGTATGGCAGGCATATTATACCAAAAAAGAGGGAATTGAAAAACGATAGTTTCGGCATTTAATAGGGCTTCTTGCTCCGCTTTAATATCAATATTAAAATCTGGATACAATAGATCTAAATGTCTTAATTCTGTATTGGCTCCAGCATCAAAATTATTGCTAATAATTTTGTTTCCAATAGATTTTTCTATTGCTGGATGAGCCAGGATCATTAAAGTTTTACTCATATTACCAGTTGTCTTTTTTTGCAGTTTTCATTTCAAATGTTTGGTTGAAAGCTGCATTGTATATGGTTTTAGGCTTTTTGTTAAAAGAAATTCTAAATGCTTTACCATCTTTATTTACATAATGTTGCTCAAAAGGCTGTTTTTCTCCTTTTTTAATCAATTCACCATTTCCTACAATTAAAATATCCTTGTAAGTAACTCTGTATTTATAATCTTTTAAACCAATGATTACTGTGCCAGCATAATTTGCTTTTACAGTAAGAGCGGGAGGTAATGTTCCTGCAATTTTTTTATCATCTTTGTCTATAACTTGTGGTCTAAGAGTAGCTATTACTTGTTCATCCTCAACTCTAAAGAGTTTAAATAAGCCACTGCTTTTAAAATAGGAAATCAACTCTTCTTTAGATTTTTTGGTTTCATACACCTTTTGCCAAGTTACTTTACCTTCAGTTAAAACAAAGTTATCTTGAGCACTTAAGTTAAGTGTTGTAATAAGTGTAATTGCAATAATGATGTATTTCATATTCTACATTTAAAATAATTGTAAAAGTAATGTAAAATTCGATAGAATATTTAGGGAGAAAAAGCAGTCTATTAAAATAGCTGTTTTCACTAATTAGAAGGTTGATTTTTTGAATAATAAAAGCAATTTAACTTAAATTATTGATGATAGATCAAATGTTTTTTAGCAGCTTACTTTCGCCTTCAAATTCAAATATAGAAAGCTGATTACTAATCTTGTCGTAAACTTCACTCTGAGGCTCTGGTATTTCATTAGCTCCTAATTCTTCTATCGCATTTAAAATATAATGTATAGATAGTTTTGCTGGATCAATATTCGGTTGATACCGAATAATTTTATACTCTTCTTCTGATATTTGAGAGAAAATTTGTGCATTTATTAAATCCTCAATAATATGTGCTACCAATCTAAAAGGGAGTTTCAATTCTCGCTTTATTTCATCTATTGAAGGGGCTTTTTTCTCTGAACAAAATTTGTCTATAACATAATGAGCAATTAGTAACGTTATTTTTTTTCTAAATACAAGGCTAATTTTTTTAGATTCTTCTTCTAAACTATATTGTTCTACATTCTGATTAGCAAAAGATAATTCTGCTCCAAATAATACAATTACCCAGCTGGTTTGTAACCAAACTAAAAATAGCGGTAGTGCGGCAAAGCTTCCATAAATTGCATTAAACTGAACTACACCTATTTGAAACGAAACATAAGCCCATTCTACCATGTTAAAAGCTGTACCTGCTACTATTCCGGCAGCTAATGCAGACTTCCAACTCACTTTAGTGTTGGGCATTATCATATAGAGTAAAGTAAGTACTCCCCATAATAAAAGGTAGGGTATAATCTCTAACAGTATATACATTCCTCCACTAATAGATTCCATCAAAAAACCATCGCCTCCAGCAGCAGTTTTAACTGTAGAAGAAACAAATATATTAACACTACT
This sequence comes from uncultured Flavobacteriales bacterium, assembly GCA_913048175.1. Taxonomy (GTDB): domain Bacteria; phylum Bacteroidota; class Bacteroidia; order Flavobacteriales_E; family Vicingaceae. The sequence continues at coordinate 33,762 of CAJWVX010000013.1, forward strand.
TGCAATAATTAGGAGAATAGGAGCTATAATGATTATAGCCATATATTCGGTAAACTTTTTAATAAGAGTACGATCTTTTTTTATGCCCCATATAGCATTGAAAGAGCGTTCAATGTTTCCCATAACTTTCATAACAGACCAAATAAGAAGAATAACACCAACTCCTGCAACCAGGCCTCCTTTTGTGTTTTCTAATAGGCTATGGGCAAAACCTATTACTTGTGACATAACTTCTTGGTGACTCCCCAATTTATCAACCAATAGTCCGTTTAGCTTTTCTTCCATTCCAAAACCTTTGGCAACTCCAAAAATCATTGCAATTACCGGAACAATAGAAAGTAAAGAGTAGAAAGTTAATGCAGAGGCTCTTAGCTGAACTTTATCTTCATTAAAACCTCTTAATGTCATTACAATAATACGGAGTTGTTTTATGAATATAGAGCGATGGCGGGGCAATGCTTCTGGATCAGTTATCCAAATTTCTTTCTCAAAAAAGTATTTAATTTTTTCTAACATATCTATTGCCAAATATAAGAAATGAAATAGATAACATACAACAACATTTTTTTGACCAGGTCTTATTCAAAATAAAGATTAATTAATTTTATTGGGGGTTAGCATAATGGAGAGCGAAAGTATTAAGAATCTATCTATATAAATTAGTTGGCGATGATGTAGTAAATGAAAGTTAAAAAACGCTTATACTAAAATAAGTACAGAGCTTTTTAGTGGTCGGCCAATATTATAGCGACTGTGCTATTAGTTGTTCTGGTATGTTGTTGTGGTTGATATAGTTGAGGTGTTTTATGAATATCTGTTAGGTTCTAAATCAGGTCCACTGAACACTAAAACAAATTCAAATAGTATTTAGAAGATTAAGCTTCACCTATATTTCGTGATTTAATATCATATAAGAATAAGTACTCATAGTAACTTAAGCGAAAGCGCTTAGTGTTTGCTCTAATGAAATTATTTATTTTCACAAACAATTATTATGTCTTTTCAATCAATATGGAATCAACTAAAAAACCTTCGTATAAAGAGTTAGAAAATCAAATTATTGAACTTAAACAAGCTAATATTGACGGAGTCATATTCAAGGCTAATCAAGGAATTATAGCAGAATCCTTGTCCTCAAAAGAAGTATTAGGTAGGCAACAAAATTTAAGTGATATTCTCAATAATATTCAAGAGCCCATTTGGTTGATTAACATTGAAAAAAAAGGTTCAAAAACTAATTTGAGTTACTCTTCAATAAATACTGCATGCAGTATTTTATCGGGTTTAACAGTTAAAGAAGTGGAAGGAAAATTACTTGAAGATGTAATACCAAAAGAAATGCTAGCTCCCTTATTGCCTCGATACTTAAAAGCAATTGAGAGTGAAGAAGTATATAGGTACGAAGACGTATTGGATTTGCCAGGTGGAACAAAGTGTTTTGAAACAACGTTGTTACCAATATTTGATAACAAAAAGAGAGTGATTAAACTTTTAGGTATTGAATATGATAAAACAGAAGCCTATAATGTCAAAAAGAAACTTCTTCTTCAAAATAAAGATAAAGAAAGAGCGCAAAAAAGTGAAAAGGAATTAACTAAAACGCAAGAAATTACTCAAGTTGGTTCTTGGAGTCTTGATCTGGCTACGAATGAAGTGAAATGGACAAAAGAACTATTTAAAATGTATGGTTTTGACCCCTCATTACCTATACCACCATTTACCGAACATCAAAAGCATTTTACCCCCGAAAGCTGGGAAACCCTTAATAGTGAAATTGCTAAAACAAGTGAAACGGGTATTCCTTATGAACTTGAATTAGAAACAGTAAAAGCGGATGGTAGCAATGGTTGGATCTGGGCTAGAGGTGAAGTAGTAACTGATAAAAGCAATAAAATTATTGAGCTTTGGGGTGCTGCTCAAGACATTACTGATCGAAAAAAAATAGAATTGGAATTAAGTTTAGCCAAAGAAGAGAATACTAAATTGCTAGAATCTAAATTAATTATTAAAGAGGCCTATTTAAACTCTACCATTTTAGAATTACAAGATTATCAGAATGCGATTGATATATCTTCAATAATATCAATGACAGATACAAAGGGCACAATTTTATCTGTTAATAAATATTTTTCTGATATTTCTGGATATTCAGAAAAGGAATTAGTGGGTCAAAATCAAAGCGTTGTAAGTTCGGGCAATCACTCTATTACATTTTGGAAAGAAATGTGGGAAACAATTGGAAAAGGGGATACGTGGAGTGGTCAGATAAAAAACAAACGAAAAGATGGGAGATTTTATTGGGTGCATTCAGCCATATATCCTTTTATTGTAGATGGTAAGCCGTTTAAATATCTTTCAATTATGCATGATATTACTAAACTAATAGAAGGGGAAGAAATAAAATTAGCTTTGGAAACCACTGAAATTTCATTAAATGAAAAAATGACATTATTGAGAGAAGTTCATCATAGGGTTAAAAACAACCTCCAAGTAATTACAGGGCTTATTGGACTTCAGAAAAATACTTTAAAAGATGAAAGGTTAGATGGTTTTTTTAATGATTTAAGTTTGAGAATTCAGTCTATTACTTCAGTACACGAATTGTTATATCAATCTAATAAATTTGGCAGGATAAATCCTAAAGAATATATTGGAAACTTAATTAACGGGATTCTCAATAATTACAATTTTGTAGATATAAATATAAATCTACACTTAGATATAGATGTAGAAGAAATAAACTTATCGACAAGTATTCCTTTAGGACTAATAATTAACGAGATTATAACTAATACTTGTAAATACGCGATTTCAGATGAACGCGAAAATACAATATTTGTTAAGCTATACCATGAAGATGTTAGTTTTGTTATGATAGTAGAAGATAATGGGAGTGGGTTTGTTGAGGAATATCAAAGCACTAAAACTTTGGGATTAAAATTGATAGAGCAATTAAGTAAACAGCTAAAAGGGAATATTGTAAAAGATGAGAATTACAAAGGGACTCGTTATATTTTAAATTTTAAAGAGATAAATTAATGAACGATATTAAAGCTTTAATTGTAGAGGACGATTTTATTATTAAAATGTTTTTGGAACAATTGATAACTGGAAAAGGGTGTGAAGTTATCAGCACGTATGATAGTGGTGAGGCTCTATTATCTGATATAGCTAACGTGGAGCCTTCATTAATCTTTATGGATATTAGTTTGTCTGGTGAACTTAATGGGATAGAAGTGGCTTCTGCTTTAAAAGAAAATAATAAAATTCCTATTGTGTTTGTTACGGGAAACAAAGACATTCTTGATGGGGTTGATTTAAAAAAACATAATGTTATTCATATAATCAATAAGCCTATAACAGAAGTTGGATTTAATTTGGAATATGAAGTAATACTTAAAAAACTTAGTACTCTTTAATGTGCGTTTGTCAGATTAACCCATAGTGTATCCATGAATCAAGAATGTATAAGGCCAGCAAGTATAGACTCTACAAAAAGTGGAGCAAAAAAGTTAAGATCTATTCTTACTCGTGAATTTTTGTGATTTTTCAATTTTACACTTCATTTTTTCATTCCAATTAGGATATGCTTACAATTTTTTGCTGACTTATTGTGAGTGATTATTAACTTTTAATAATATCAAATAGAATAAAACCCTACCGTGAGACCCTTCCGTATAAAAAAAGCCTTCCAGTAAAATCACTGAAAGGCTTGGTGTTATTGGTGGAGAATATCGGAGTCGAACCGATGACCTCTTCACTGCCAGCGAAGCGCTCTAGCCAACTGAGCTAATCCCCCAATTTTACGTAGGTAAAAATAATCTTTTATAAGTCATAATTACAAAAGGGATGTTGAAAATCTTAAATCAGTTGTTTATGATTAATGGATTTGCTATGTTCGTACGGTATTAACAGTGTTGTATTATTATGGAAAATTTGAAATTCACATTATTTTTATTTGTTGGTCTATTAATTTTAGTTTCTTGTTCTAAAAAGAAAGAAGAGGGGTGTACAGATCGTTTAGCGCTTAATTATGATCAAAGTGCTGAGGTAGATAATGGTTTGTGTGAATATGAAGTTCCTGTTCCTGAGCCTGTACTTTCTGTTAAAGATTTGTTGTGTACACAAACTTGGTATTTAAATGACATAGAAAAGGCAGATACATTGAGTCAGGTTACAACAAACACTTATGCTTCAAAACCTGCATGCGAAAAAGACAATGGATTGACTTTCTTTCAAAACTATACAGCAACAAATGATGCTGGAAGTTTAAAATGTGCTGTATCTGAGCCGCAAATAGAATTTGGAATTTGGTCATTTGGTAGCGATCAAACACAAATTACTATTGATTTACCATTAACAGGTACAGTTACTTATACTATTTTATCGATAACTGAGACTAATCTAGTTTTAACAAATTTGGATGGAGGTGATGAGTGTAAACTTACTATGAGACATTCTTTATAGCTATAATTCGAATTAATAGGAAATCTCTTATCTTTACACTCCTAAAAAAACAAAATAATGAGCGAAAAAATAAGTACAAATAAAGCGCCAAAACCAATGGGATTATATCCTCATGCGCGTAAGGTGGGTAATCTATTGTTTTTATCTGGTGTTGGAGCAAGAACTGCAGGTTCTGGAAGTGAAGAAGCAAATATTCCAGGGTTAAAATATGATAAGAATGGAAATTACGAGGAATTCGATTTTGAAGCTCAATGTCGTTCAGTTTTTGACAACGTAAAAATCATATTAGAAGAATCAGGGTCTAGCTGGGAAAACTTAGTTGATGTAACTACTTTTTTAACAGACATGCAGCGTGATTTTAAAACTTACAATAGAGTTTATGCTGAGTATTTTCAGGGTAATCAACCTTGCAGAACTACTGTTGAGGTAAATGCTTTGCCTTCACCAATAGCTATTGAACTGAAGTGTATTGCTGTTATTGATTAAGTTTAAGACCTCTTTTGAAAGGGGAATAAAATAAGCATGATCTTTTTCAAGACATAATTTTCTTGGGGTATCTTTTGATAAGATAAAACCTATCACAACTAAATAAAAAAACATCCCTCTAAATCTCCCTGTAAAGGGAGATTTTTTTCATTAAATTCGCACCTCTTAAGATTCAATATGAGCCAATATAAAACATATCCCAAGCTTGATTTACCTAATGTTGCTAAAGAAGTATTAGATAAATGGGAAGCCAATAACGTTTTTGAGAAAAGTATCTCAACAAGAGAAGGTAAAGACCCTTTCGTATTTTATGAAGGACCACCTTCAGCAAATGGATTGCCTGGTATTCACCACGTAATGGGGCGAGCGATTAAAGATATTTTTTGTCGTTATAAAACCTTAAAAGGATTTCAAGTAAAGCGAAAAGCTGGATGGGATACGCATGGCTTACCTGTTGAGTTAAGTGTAGAGAAGAAATTAGGTATTACCAAAGAAGATATTGGGGATAAAATCTCTGTTGATGAATACAATAAAGAGTGTAGAGAAACAGTAATGCAATACACGGATATCTGGAATAACCTTACTGAAAAAATGGGTTACTGGGTAGATATGGATGATCCTTATGTTACTTATGAAAATAAGTACATGGAAACTGTATGGTGGTTGTTAGGTCAGCTTTATGCAAAAGGACTAATGTATAAAGGCTATACAATACAACCATATTCACCTGCTGCAGGTACAGGTTTAAGTTCTCATGAAATCAACCAACCAGGCTGTTATAAAGATGTTAAAGATACTACTGCTGTAGCTCAATTTAAGATTAAAGATACAAGTAGTTTAGGTGTTGATGAAGCTCACTTTATAGCTTGGACCACAACTCCATGGACTTTACCATCTAACACAGCTTTGGCTGTTGGTAATAAGATTGATTACGTTTTAATTTCAACGTTTAACCAATACACACATCTTCCAATAAATGTAATTATTGCAAAGCCTTTAGTTGGTAAGCAGTTTTCAGGAAAGTATGTTGAAGCAGAAGAATTAAATTACTCAGAAGGTGATAAAAAAATCCCTTTTCAAATAGTTAAAGAATTTAAAGGTGCTGATTTAGTTGGAATGACTTATGAGCAATTGTTACCTTATGCTTTGCCGCATGAAAATGCTGATAAAGCATTTCAGGTAATTTCTGGAGATTTTGTTACTACAGAAGATGGTACAGGAATAGTGCATATTGCTCCAACATTTGGACAGGATGATGCACAAGTAGCTAAAGATGCAGGAGTTCCAGCAATGTTATTGTTGGATGATAAAGGAAATCAAGTTCCTTTAGTTGATTTACAAGGTAGGTTTAGACCAGAAATGGGAGAATTTGC
>CAJWVX010000014.1 GCA_913048175.1 uncultured Flavobacteriales bacterium
CTTTTAAGGCATTCGCTTCTACTTTCGTAATTGGCGAACCTGCTATAAAAGCACATAAATCAATAAAATGACACGCTTCACCAATAATTCTTCCTCCACCAACTTTCGGATCTTGTGTCCAATGGTCTGCAGGAAGTTTACCAGCATTTATTCTATAATTAATAGCTTTGGGTAAACTCTCGTTTAATTCCTTTTTTAAGGCTACAATTTGTGGAGCAAACCTTCTGTTAAACCCAACCATTACTTGAGCAGAACTTTCACTCTCTGCAGCCTTAATTTCTTCTAACTCTTCCTTTGTTAAAGAAAGTGGTTTTTCTACAAACACATTCTTATTTGCTTGCAAAGCCTTAATTACATAATTGGCATGTAAATGATGTGGTGTTGCTATAAAAATAGTATTGATATCCTTATTGTTAATTACCTCATCAGCATCTCCCGTGCAATTATCAAAACCAAACTTGTTGGCAACATTCCTTGCAGTTGTTGCTCTTGCTGTAGCTACATTAATCAAATTTTCATTTGACAAATTAGGCAATAAAAAGTTTTGCGCGAATGAGCCTGCTCCAATAAAACCGATATTTACAGCTGAAGGACTGTAGCTTTTGTTATTTATTTGAACAGTTCTTTTTAACTCCTTTGAAGTATCATATTCTAATACAATACCACATAAATGTTCTGATCTATCAACTATTAATTGATAAGCATCTTTTGCATTTTCGAACGTAAATTGATGAGAAATTAAAGGCTCTAAATCCAAGCTTCCATTTTCTACCAAACCAACAAAAGCTTGCATGTTTCTATTCTCTGTCCAACGAACATACCCTATCGGATAATCATTTCCTTTTTGCTCATAATCGTTATCATAACGACCAGGCCCATAAGAGGAAGACATTCTTAAATCGATTTCTTTTTTGAAATAATGCTTTCTATCAAAACCTGTAGGAACTGCACCAACAATTACCACTTTGGCTTTTTTACGTGCTATTTCACCAGCAAAATTAACGGGTTCTAAAGAAGATGTACCCGCAGTAATAATAACTGCATCTGCACCATAACCATTTGTAATTTGTTCAATCACATTTCCAATAGCAGCATCAGTACTATTAAACGCATTTTTAAAACCGTTTTTTCTAGCTAAATCTACTTGGTTTTGATCTATATCTGTAGCAATAACATTAATGCCTGAAGCTCTTAACAACTGAGCAGTTAACTGCCCAACTATTCCCAAACCAATTACTACACAATTTTCTCCTAAAGTTAATTCAGCCTGTCTAACACCTTGTAAAGCAATAGCACCAATAGTAGCAAAAGCAGCACTTTTAACAATTGCTGGCTTTTCTATTTTAACACATAAATTTTTAGGCACCACCACTACTTCTGAATGGTTGGCTGTTTGACCTCCACAGGCTACAAATTCTCCTACTTTTAAATGTTTGATATCATCTGCAACAGCTATAACTTCTCCAGCACAACTATAACCTAATGGATTTGGCGATTCCAATTTGTTCATCACCATTTTATAGGTTTTCATTACTCCATGCGTTTTAGCAGCAGTAATTACTTTTTTCACTTCTTCTTGGCGTGATTTTGCTTTACCAATATAACTTAAACGGGCATCTTTAACCGTTTTACCTTCTGTACCTGCACTAATTACAGAATAATGATTTCGGACCATTACTTGTCCTTCCCCTAAAGCAGGAAACGGAACCTCCAGTAATTGCATGTGTCCATCTTTTAAATTCTGTGTAAGTTGTTCCATTATTTTAGTATTCAGTTTTTAGTTCTTTGCACTTGTGATTCAAAATTTTGATAAAATTATACAATTTCTATTCTTAGACAACTCCAATAATGACTATAAACCAGACACCAAAAACTAATCTATGTACATTTTGTACCATTCTTGAAAAGAAATTAAGGCATAAATTAATGCTGAATTATCCTCTCGGCCCACTAAGTGGTTTTGAATAATTCGTTCTATGTCATCCATAGAAAATCCATCGATAGACGAAAGTAAATTTCTATCTAACAACTCATTTATTTTTTCTTCTGAGCTAAAAATACTTCGCAAAGGCATTCCAAAACCTGCCTTACGTCTATTCGTAACATAATCTGGTAAATCTTTTTTAAAGGCTTCTTTTAATACTGTTTTAGTTACTCCAGTATTACTTAATTTATATTTTCTTGGAATTGTGTGGGCAAATTCTATAATTCTATGATCTAAAAAAGGAACTCTACCTTCTACTCCATTTGACATGGTCATTCTATCTAAATAGGATAAATTTTTATGTAAGAAGTTTTCGTATTCAAACGTTTTAAAACAATCATAAGGATTCTTTCCTTCTGGGAAATAATCTTTTAAAATCTCTTTAGAGCTATTTTCCTTTCCTTTAAAAACAGACAATGAATTCTCGTAATCTCCAACAATAGTGTATAAGCCATATCTATAATTAGGGTAACTATAATACTTCCCTAACTTATGTAAATATCGCCTAAATGCTTTAAATTTTCCGTTGCCTTGATCTATCGCAAAAAGTTGTTTAGCTATAAATTTAGAAAATGGTAGTTTACTTAACCAACTATCTAACAAAGTCATTTGATGACCTGCATAACCTAAAAAAAGCTCATCAGCACCCATTCCGCTTAAAACAACTTTAGATTTTTTGGCAGCTGCCTTCGTAATTAAAAAAGAAGGTATTTGAGAACCATCCGCAATTAAATCATCACCATATTTAATGGTATTTCTTATCTGTTCTAAATTGGTATTATCACTCCCAATTGGAATTTCGGTCATGTTAATATTCCAATCTTTGGCTAATTGTTCAGCATATTGATAATCAGAAGTAGTTCCTTCTTTTTTAAGGTCTTTTGTTTCTTTACTTGCGCAAAAGTGAGCTATTTCTGGTTTATCTTTTAAAAATGAGGCTATGATAGAAGAATCTAAACCGCCAGACAAGAAAGTACCTAAAGGAACATCTGCCAACAATCTTTTTTCGGTAGCATCTTTTAATAAAAATTTAATTTCTTTTTGAGCCTCACTAAAACTTAGGTTAGCATATTTAGTAGATTTATTTGGATCCCAATATCGTTTAATTTCAATAGTTGAATCATTTAAATCATACGCTAAATAGTGTGCAGGCTGCAATCGGTTAATACCCTTAAATAAGGTTTGGTTACCTGGTGAATACTTAAACACAAAATAATTTTGTAAGTTTTCTGTAGCCAACTCCGCTTTAACTCCACTTTTTAAGATGGATTTAATTTCAGAACCAAAAATGAGTGCATCATTTTGATAAGAATAATAGAGTGGCTTTACTCCTGCTCTATCTCTAATTAAAAATAGCTTATTCTTGTTTTCATCTAAAATAGCAATAGAAAAATCTCCATTTAAAAGCTCTAAGAACTCCAATCCTTTTTGTTGATACAATTTTAGAATTACCTCTGTATCAGTATCTGATTTAAAGCTTTCGTTTTGTAAATACTCCTTTTTAAGCTCTGGGAAATTGTAAATTTCTCCGTTATATACTAAGTAGATTGTTGCATCATCAGATACAAAAGGTTGATTTCCTTTTTCTGATAAATCGAGAATACTTAAACGCGTATGCCCTAAACCAACATACTTATTATTAATTACTGTTTCGTATTCTCCAATAGCATCGGGACCACGATGCTGTAATGAAATCACCATTTTTGTTAATGGTAATTTATTACTCGCTATATATCCTGTTAATCCGCACACAAAACAAAGGTATAAGATTTTGTTTATTATGCTGTTTAAGTATTGAATTTCTATCTATAAATAATAATGTAATGAGAATAAAAGTAATTATCCGTAGAATTGAGTTTTGCGTATAATTATAAGAAATATTTATAACTGTAATTGACTTAAGTACAAAAATAAAATATCCTAACAGAATGTATCATATAATTGCCCCAAACAAAGGTTTTTCAGGATCAGAAGTAGACTGAAAAAGTCTATATAAAGTAATTACAACGAAAATAAAGGGTTTTAACCTAAAATCTAAATTGGAGAATATTTATCAAGAATCTATCTCAAAATAAAATTGCCTTGTACCTTTCTTAAAATTAATATAAATTATTTCGCAAGTGAAACGTCTCTTACTACTTTTATTACCACTTACGCTATACCTATTATCCATTTTTTTTAATCCTCATAGATTAAGATCCTCATTTATTAGAACAATTGCATTTGAAGATTTAAAAAGAATTTATGACGTTGAAAATTCACAATCAATTCCCTATTTCTTTGAGGATACTACCTATTTATCAAAATTTGAAAAATTCATACCCAATGATTTAAGAAATACTTCAGACCAAAAGACCACAATTAATGTTTTACAATTTTTGTGAAATAATTACACTAATAATAATGTGAAATTTCAAACACTAATCCCAGAATACCCAGAACTTATACTGGATAATTTGGTTCATAATAAAATGAGAGGTACATGTTATAATGATGCTATTTTATTTAACACACTTTTACAATCTGTAAATATAAAATCTCGGTTAATATCTTTTAATGGAGATGATGGCTTAGGTGGCAATGGTCACACCCTTTCTGAAGTATATTTTTCTGACTATAAAAAATGGTGTGTAATAGACCCTCAACAAATTGCATATTTTACTGATAACAACTATGGGCATTCCATTATCAGCTGCAGAGCTCAGAAAAAAAGCACATAACAGCACTAAACAACTTTTTTATCAAGATATTATTATTAATCAAGATACTGGATAAAGTGTCTCACACAAAGATCTCTATGGTTTATACAAACAAACTTCTACAGACTTCATTGTTTCGAATCGTAGCAATTTTCATTCGAAAACGCAGCACAACACATTACACAAAATAACTAATTCTTTAAGTTCAATAAGACTATCTAATAATAGTAAACATTTAGAAAAACTTAGCCGTCTTTTACGCAGCCTATTTGATAAAAAAATAATCAATTATAGGTTAGTTGATAGCCATACTCCAGACATCAACTTTACATATAACTATTACTTATTTCATCTTATAATTATTATTTGGCTTAGTACTATCATCCTGATTTTAAAGCTTTTATTATTTAAAAAGAAATTTCCAGACAAACGTTAATTATTTTTTTAAAACATTATTAAATACTTTTGATAAGTTGAGAACCATTTTCTCTTCTGTAAAATTGGAGAGATATAGATTTTTTGATTCCTCTGAAAACCTTCTCCTTAACTCCTTACTGACAATCAATTTCTCTAGTTTTTCTGCAATAATTTGAGGCGATTCTTGAGGCACAATAAAACCATTTTCGCCATCTTTTACTGATTCTATTATTGCCCCTTGATCGGTTGCAATAACAGGTAATCCATTAGCCATTGCTTCCACAATTACCCAAGGATGGCCTTCAGGCATTTTAGGACAAAAAACAAACATATCGGCATCGGCAAACAATTGCATTTTAGCTTTACCGGATTGAGGAGGTAAAAGCGTTACATTCTCTAATTTATTATCTGCTATTATTGCTAAACACTTTTGTTTAAAGTCTTCATCATCCCAAGCTCCGGCAGCATTCATTTTAAAGTTAGTAATTCCTTTCTCTTTAAGAATTACTAAAGCTTTTAATACATCATCGAAACTTTTAGATGCTAAAAAATTAGCTAAGTAAAGAACCGTTAATCCTTCTTCTGTTTTTGTTTGCAACTCATAGTCCCCTCCATTAGGAACAACAAATATTTTCTCTGTATCAAAATAGGCCTCAAACAAATATTTAAGATTGTTTCCTAAAACAATTACTCCTACACATCTGCTTAATGCCTTTTTTACAAACCCATTGGTAAAGCTGCTTGCTGTTGCTAACCAGTTTTTAAAATTACTTCCCCTTAATTGTACAATAACTTTAGCATATTTTGACCCTATTCTAATAAACGGTGCATCTTTTACAAAGCCCATTGTTGTTTGACTAATGGGAACAAGTATCAAATCTGGTTGTTCTTTTTTTATTACAGCTTTGTACTTTCTGTATAATTCGAAACTCTTAAAAAGCTTCCCCAAACTCCACTTACCCATAGTAGCTACCTCTGCATTTATTCGAGTATCAAAATGCACCAACTTAAACTCCTCTTTTAAAGATGAATTAAGAATAATATTGGTGGCTATTGCAGGTCCAATTATAGGTGGTGGTAATTTACCAAGTATGAGTATGATTGGTTTACCTGCCATTAAACTTGTTGTTGTTTTGGTAAGGCTACAAAAGCAAAAACCGACATTGCTATATACATAAATGGTGGATAATAGGTTGGAACAATACTAATTGAAAATAACATTAAAATGCCAAGCGTTCCGAATGCCAAATACCGACTACTAATAACCAATTTTTTAGCTTTATTATAAAACATAATGAGCAATACCAAATAGTAAAACAAGCCAAAATAACCAGATAAAAACAGTATTCGAATGTAATCATTATGAGAACCTACACCTACTACGTGATAAGAATATTCCATACTTGTAGGGTAACCAAAAAATTGAGAAAATATACTTTCACTGGTAAACATTTCAATCATATCTGTCCACCGACCTACCCTTCCGTGCATTAACTTTTCAGAACCTTGTCCTCCTTCATAAACAGAAATATCCGTTTCTAATAATGGAGTTATCTTATCTTCAATAAGTGGCTGACCAAAAATGTAAAAAACCAAAAAGAAAAGCAATGAAAATATCAAAGCAGCACCTTTGTTAGCCTTAAAATTAAATACCATAAACAACAATAATAAGCCTATAAAAATAGTGTATGATGCTACATGATGAATATTGATTAGGGTTAAAACACACAATCCTCCAACAATCAAAACCGTTCTAATCTGTTTACCTTTTGGTATTTCTCCTTTTCTAGAAAAATAAAAATAGGTAACAATTAAAAAAGAAAATGCTAGATAAATCCCATAACTCACAACATCTCCAAAACTTCCTTGAATCCTATCCATACCTCTACTTTCTACTATACGAATAGCTCCAAAAAACACTTCATACAACAATATTGCAGCTACAAAAACACCCGAGTATAAAAACGTAATTAATATACCATCTAAATCTTGTTTGTTTTGAATGAAGATCCGAGCAAAGAAGTATATATATATCGGAATTGATAATTTTAATAAATACTCTAAAGAAATCATGGATAAAGGATCGAAAAGTATGACAAAAAAGATACCTATAAACATAAATACTGACCATATCTTAAAGTACTTATCCAATTTTGATCGTTTTGGCTTATGCCGTTTAGCTATAGATATAATTACCAAAATTGGCGTTAATATCCCAACAATGTATAAAGGAGATAATAGAGGTGAAATCTCTTTTAAAAAATAAAGGTTATCTATTATTGGGCGTAAAAGCACCAAAACTATAAACCATCTTAATGTCCATGGTTTCGACTTCAGCCATATTTTCCAATTTTTAAACTTCAACGGCTTCTTTATTCTATTTAATGGATAGTAAAGTTGTTTATTTTATTTCTTTTTGATCATCAACTATTCCTTCATCATATCTTGTTGCTATATTCTGAATAATTTCCGCATTGTCGCCACTTTTTAAAACAGATTCAATGGCTAGTTTATTTATATCTATTCCACTAAATTGACTAACCAATAAAGAGCCCGTGCCTGTTTTTATTACGAATTGATTTAAAGAGATTGAAATATCTACAATTGTTCCTGGCGCAACATTGCTATTAAACAAAGCAGTATCAAAAGGAAAAGCAACATCAATCACCAGTTTCTGACTATCCTCCGTAAAGGTAAATGCTGAAGGGTAAGGAAAAGAAACGGCTCTAATTAAATTGTATATTTCTTCTGAACTTGAATTCCAATCTATAAAACCATCCTCCATTGTTCTTTTTGGATAAAAACTAGACTCCAAAGGTGGTTGCTTAAAAAACTCAACCTCTCCAGAATCAATTAATGGAACATAAGTGGTTACCAACTGCTGCATTACATTTCTATTTTTGGCGTGCAAACTAGCAATATTGTCAAATTCATTAATATCAAACGTTTTAAAACCTATAATATCCCCTGCATCAATTTCAGGGTTATATCTAAATAAATAGGTGGTAAATTTTCTATGTCCTGTAATTAATGACCAGTTTAAAGGAGATCTCCCTCTTCCTTTAGGCAAACCAAAAGCACTTCCATGCATTCCACAAGCAAATTTTCCAAGTGTTTTTAAGATTTGATTAGGGACAACTCTTTCCCACCCAATTACTAATAACAAATCTGTTTTTAATTGTTTGAAAAAATCTAAATCAACTTCAGAATTCATATGATAGGTACTTGTCACATGGACATCAATTCCATTGCTTTCACAATAATCTACGAGCTCAGTACCCTTATAAAATGCTACTTTATTTTTTGCTGAATTTTCTTTAGATAAAGTAACAACATTAGTAATATCAACTTTTTTAGAGATTACCAAATTGTTTAATAAATCTAAAGTTGTTCCTTTAGCACCAAGAAGTGTAATTTTCATTGATTTTTTTGGATTGATCTATAATATACTAACTTTGATTTTTCAATGTTATATTGAACAATAAAACTACATAAAGTTTATGAACAACAAAAATACAATTCTGATACTAGCACCTCATACTGATGACGGAGAACTAGGTTGTGGAGGATTAATTTCAAAAATGATTGAAGAAGGGAAAAATGTCTATTATGTAGCCTTTTCTTCCTGTAGTAAATCTTTGCCTGAGGGTTACAATGATTATACGCTAAAGAGAGAAGTTGCAGCATCTACAAAAGCTTTAGGAATACCTGCAGAAAACTTATTTGTATTCGATTATGAGGTTCGTATGTTCAAAAATTTTCGGCAAGAAATATTGGAAGAATTGATAAAATTACGCTCCATAATTAATCCAGACATTGTATTTACTCCAAGTCAAAAAGATATACATCAAGATCATCAAGTCATTTCTGAAGAAACTATACGAACGTTTAAAAACATTAGTATACTTGGCTATGAAATGCCATGGAATAATTTATCATTCAATACCAGTTGTTTTGTTAAATTGAATGACGAACATATTCAAACAAAAGTTAACTCTCTAGCTAAATATGACTCTCAAAAAGGACGTCCTTATTTTCAAAACGATTATATAGAGGCACTTGCTCGTACTCGAGGAATTCAAATAGCCACTAAGTATGCAGAAGTTTTTGAAGTTATTCGCTGGATAATTTAGTTGCTTTATGATATTGAATAGCTTAATCTACAAGAAAGCTTTCAGCTATAATTCCTTCAGCTATTTTTGAATAGGAATAGTTCGTTTTATTTATTTCAGCAAGCTTTCTTTTCAATTTTGTTCGATCAATTTTACTTAATTGTTCAGCAGCTTTTTCAATAGCTTGTACAAATTCATTTTCATTAAAATACCAACCCGTTTCTCCTTCGTTTACAATATGACTAACATTAGGACGGTTAGGTAATACAACAGGAAGTCCTGTCCCCATTGCTTCAAAAATAGATATTACAGCTGTTGGAAAATAAGCAAAATCAGCAGAAAGATATAATTCACGAACATTTTCGTGATCTAGAAATGGAAAACAATGGAATCTTCTTGAGAATTCCTTTTCTTCAATAAATTGTTTTAATTGATTACCGTACTCATCCTCAAAAAATCCAATAATAACGTAATGTAATACTTTGCCTGACTTGTTATAGTCATCCACAAAGTTGATTACATTCTCGAACCGTTTATGTTCGATAATACGAGTAGCTGTTATCAATATGAGATCATCTTCAGGAATATTTAATTTCTCTCTACCCAATTTACATTCTTCTTCTACTAAAAAAAACTTTTCAATATCAAATCCTAAAGAAATATTTATATTTTTATCTACCAGTACAGGTCTTAATTCATTAGGTATAATTTTTTCTACAATCGAAACTGTTTCAGGTGTGTAAGAAAAAATATGATCAGAATGTTTAATGGCTTTTTTATATAAAGGGTGTTTTAAACTACTCTTTATTGAATCAAGAATTGGTTTTCGCTTTGATGGCTCATGATTATCTGAGTTATCTCCTAATAAAGTAATTAACTTATAAGATCTCTTTTTTCCATTAAGCAATGGTTTTGGAAACAATTTTCCCAAACCAATTACTAGAACAAGATTTGGTTTAAATTCCAGAACTTTATCTTCTAATCCTTTACAAATAACCATTTGACCAACAGACAACCAAGGCTTTAACCTCGTAATAGTGTATCCATTTTCAGCGTGAGTTGTTACCCCAACCTTTAAAGGTTCTTGTAAAATGGCATTTAAATAAGCAGGCACCTGATCAGAGGTAAAGACATTAACTTTATGCCCAAGTTTGAAAAACTCTTTAGCCAAATACACTTCCATATAACCCATAGATGGAAGAAAATGTCCGCACACAACTGCAATTTTCATTAGGCGTTTAAATTAAATATATTGTACCATTTAACTACTGAATAAGCTCTCCAGAACTCACTTAGGTGAGATGCATTAGAAAAATCTTTATCACACAATTGTAATACATAATCCTTATCCATTAACGATGGCATATCACTGTCTTTCAACTCGGTTGTTAACGATGTCATCAATTCATTTTTCCAATCTTGTTGTGGCGTAACAAACCCCTTCTTATCTTTTCGCCACACCACTTTATCATCTAGCTTTTTATCCAACATTTTACGCAACACATGTTTAGTCCATCCTCCATGTATTTTCTGATTGTTAGGTAAACTCCTTACAAAATCGACTAAACGATGATCTAAAAAAGGAACTCTTGATTCTATCGAAAACGCCATAGAGTTTCTGTCTTCATAACGCAGCAACTCATACATTCCATATTGAATGCTCAAATTAACATGCTCATCAAAAGTTTTCCCTCCTCTTTTTGGAATATCCAAACCCAATTCAGTTAACTTTTCGGATTTAATAAAACTATAACTCAACCGCTCTTTAGCTCTTAATTTTTGCTGTAAGTTTTTCGGCAAATAATAGTATGCAGCTCTTAACACTGCATTTTTCATTTGTGGCGTAAAGTTTTTCTTCAATTGAGTGTACTCTCTTAAAAAACGTACAAACTTTAATGATTTTAACAATTCAATTAAATGGATACCTGCGAAATTATAATATCCTCCTAATACCTCATCAGCCCCTTGTCCATCGAGTAAAACTTTTACTTGATTTTGATTCACACATTTCATCACTTCCCACTGAGCAAAAATTGAAGTTGAACCTATTGGTAAGTCTTGATGATACATCATTTTATCCATATCCGCTACCAACGTTTTAGCTTCTGGGTAGGTATAAATATCTTTTACATTCGTCAATTGATTGGCTACCAATTTAGCATATTCAGATTCGTCAACCGTTTTATTTTGATAGGCTGCGGTAAATGTTTTAAGTGATTTACCTCTTAACTGTTGACTCGCACTATAAACAATTGCACTAGAGTCTAAACCTCCACTCAAACATGATCCTACTTCTACATCCGACCTTAAGTGCAAGCCCATAGATTGATTGAACAACTCTTCAAACTTTTGATTGTTAGAATGAGCACTTTCTTTATTTTCTGTCAACTGATCTTCTACCGAAAAGTAATTTTCTTTAACACTCTTTTGTGTGCTTAAATTATAGGTATAATTACATCCTGGTTCTATATCTAGTATATTTTGAAATAAATTTTGGTAAGGGTTTTGTGTTGTACCAAATGCTAAATAACTTCCTAAATTCTGATTAGAAACACTCTTATCTACAGCTTTCAATTTCAATAAAGCCTTTATTTCGGAAGCAAAAGCAAAACAATTGTTATTTTGATAATAATACAGTGGTTTAATTCCATATCGATCCCTAGAAAGAGTTAGTGTATTTTCTTGTTTATTGTAAACAACAAAAGCCCACATCCCAACAAATCGATTGACACACTTTTTTCCCCATTCTATAAAGGCTTTTAATACTACTTCAGTATCTGAATCAGATTTAAACGTATGTCCTTTTTGCTTGAGTTCTTGCCTAATTTCTTTGTAATTATAAACCTCTCCATTAAAAACCAGCACATAGTTTTCATCATCAGATATATATGGTTGATGGCCTAATTCCGATACATCTATAATTGACAATCTTCTATGTACTAACGCTAAATTAGAATTACTATTTATTTCTGAAATATGCTTTAATTGTTGTAGCGCTGCAATCGTATCTTTTCCTCTATAACTTTCAGCAGAATATTGATTAGCAACATAAAACCCTTCATCATCTGGTCCACGATGTTTAAGGGTTTGAGAAAGCTCAATTACCTCATTTAAATCTACTCCTGTTGGATTATATATTCCTGCTATTCCACACATTAAATTACGCCTCGATAAACTTCTATTAAATATTTCCCAAAGTTGATTAAACCAAATCGATCTTCAATCTGTTTATGGATTTTATGTGCATTATAATTACTTCTATTCGTAATTAACTGATCCATTGCTGCGGCTATTTCCTCCACACTATCTGGTTGAACTAAAATACCATTTTTATCGTTCACAAATTCTTTTGGTGCAGTTTGATTCGTACAAACAACTGGCAACCCAGAAGCCAATGCTTCTGCGACAACTAAACCAAATGTTTCAAACCTACTCGGAAAAACAAGGAAACTGCTTGCTGCATATACCCTTGCAATTTCTGGTTTAGTTAATGTCCCTTTTAGCGTTACTTTATCTTGTAAATTGTTGTCTTTGATATAATTTTCTATGACTGTAAATTCCTCTCCATCTCCAACAATAGTCAATCGATAAGCTGTATGGGTAGTACTTATTTTATGAAATGCTTTAAGGGTTCTTAACCCACCTTTAAACTCATCTAAACGACTGACAAAAGCTATGTTTTTGGAATCGCTTGTAGAATCAGCCTTAAAAACATTCGTATTTACAGGATTGTATGATACCTCTACTTTTTCTTGAGAAATACCCAATTTCAACACCTCTTTTTTCTGATGTTCACTTACCACCAATACCTTTGCTGCTTTATTGAAAACGAACTTAGAAATTCTACTTTTCAACCAACTGTTCAATACCCTCGAATAAGGGCCAGTATGCTCTGTAACAATAAAAGGAACATTTAATTTCTTACCTATTAAATAAGCCAATGTTCCATTTAATACAGCTCCATGTGCATGTATAATTGTTGTATCTGAATAGGACGTTCCAAGCCTAACACCTTCTTTAAACCAAGTATAATACTTAAACGGTTTCAGTAGTGCATTCACCTTTTTGTCCGTTAAATTAACTCTTCTTACTTTAAATTGATTCCGAAAAACCTCATCTATAACTCCTTGTCGTTTTCCCGTTAAACGGAGATAAAGGGTTTGAGTATCAATTGATTCTACGCTTTTTAAATAATCTTCGATAAATACGCCCATCCAATCCCCTTCAAACTCAGGAAAAAGTTCTGGAAGCACTAACAGCTTGATATTTTCTTGATTATTCAATCCTTCTTAAAGAGATAAGTATAATCACTTCCGAGTGATGCATTTTTATTTTTGCCAACATATCCAAACCATTTTCTGGTTAGACTATATTTTTTATCGTTAGAAAACAATTTAGAAAACCCTATAAATGATTGATTGTATCGAAACACTTTTTCACAAGTAAATCCTGCTTTCTTAAAACTACTTTCAACAGTACTTGCCGGCACTTTATTGAGCTTGTATTTATCCTTACCAAACAACTTTCTAACACCTAAATACAACCGAATTAAAGTGCTATAAAAGTGGTCACTATTGGTATTTTGGATAATAATTCTTCCGCCCTTTTTAACTTTACTTTGAATGTAGGTAAGAAATTTATCTACATCATCAATATGCGCCAAAATACCTAAAGAGATAATTAAATCAAAGGCTTCATTTTCAAACTTAGTATCAAATATATCTCCACAGGTAAAAGACACATTTTGAGCGTTCTCCTTTGCTGCAATCTCTTTTGCTAAGCCAATCATATTTTCAGAAAAATCGACTAAAGAGAGCTGATTAAATTGATCGCTATTTTTTAATGAAATGTATCCGTTACCACAAGGCATATCTAACACATTATTGTAATGTGCTTCGCCAAGTAACTCAGCTACCGTTTCTGTTCTAATTTTGATATTGTAATCAAAATTGAAATAAATATCGGTCTTCTCAAAAAATGTTTTCACTTCTGCCTTCCGCTCCATTCCTTCTTTTTTCTATAGGTTAAAGATATTATTTCCACTTTTTAATTAGCCTTCTTTCATTCCAACTTTTAAGTCCTAAAATGTTTATAAAGAACATTGCTAATTTCCGTTTCAGATTTTTCGATTTGCATTTACCAATAAGTCCTTTCATCTTATTAGCATATGGCGATTGATAAGATTTTAAAATCTGATAGCCCTCTTCATAGGTTTTACAATTTGTAGCTGTTGCTCCACCAATTCTAAAAACAGTAAGTGCCTTTGGTAAATATTTAAACTGAAATCCGGCTTTATACGTTTTGTATATAAAATCATAATCAGCAGAAAGTTGGTATTTTTCATTAAAGCCTCCTACTTTATCGTACACCTTTTTTTTAACAAAGGTTGCTGGATGAAAAATAGGCATGGTCTGTTCCATTAGGCTAATATTTGGCTGTATTGCTTTAAAATACTCTTTATTATTAAGCGCTCTTAGCTTGGTTAAATCACCATACACTACAGCTGCTTCATCTTCTTCAAATTGATTAACCACCAATTCTATTGTTTCTGGATAATAGTAATCATCTGCATTTAAAATGGCAATGATCTCTCCATTAGCCAACCCCAAGCCCTTATTCATTGCATTGTAAATGCCTGTATCTTTTTCAGAAACAATTTGAGTGATTTTTGATTCGTATTTTTTAATAATATCAAGAGTACCATCCGATGATAAACCATCAATAATAATATACTCGATGTTAGAATAGGTTTGAGCAACTACACTTTTAATGGATTCTTCGATATGCACTTCTCCATTGTAAACTACAGTAATAATGGAGACTAATGGATTCATCATTCTCTAAGTTTTAAGAGTTTTAATGGCGTTCCTCCATAAATACCATAAGGAACTAATTCTATATTTTTTATTACCGTTGAATTAGACCCAATAAATGCACCTTTAGGAATTGTAACTCCCATCAATACGACACACCCCGCGGCAATACCTGTATCTTCCTCTATTATAATTGGCTCTGAAACATTACCCTGTAAACGGTAAGGTTGATTCTTTTTCATCTTATGAAAACTCCCTCTAATGCTTGAGTTCTCTGCAATGGCAGCCCAATTTCCAATTCGTATTTCTGATATGGTACTCAACAACACACTATCTGCCAACAACACATTATTACCAATTACCAATTTCCCTTCATGTCCAATTTCAAAAGTTACACTTCTTCCAATAGTCACATCATTACCAATAGTAATGTTTTGTTTAGGTACGGCTCTCAATTTAGGAAACTCCATACACTTTAACCCTTTACCAACCTTGCATCCATGCAAGAATAAATAAAATTTAAAACACCGTCCTTTCCACCTATACTTATGGTTTCTGAATGCTTGTTCTATATAAACTATCAATCCAACCATTAGTTCTTCTCTAAATAAAAATTAGGAGTCTCCATTCCTTCTATCTGCTTAGCATATGCCTGAATTATACGAACCCAAGTAAATTTATCTGTATCTGTTTGGGTTACTTCCCATTTTTTAAAAAACACTTTACCATTGACGCTACTGTATTTTTCAAAATCTGTTTCTATATTTTCTCCGTAAGAAAAGTCAGTGGTTTTAAATACTAAATTTTTCAAGCCTCCAATACAGTAATCTTTTATTACAATTCCGTTCAACACCAAACGAATTTCAAAATCCTGATCCTCATATCCAACCCCTGGAAATCGTTCATCAAACCAACCATTTTTTTGAATAATTTGTTTACTCATTAAAAAATGACTCCAACTGGCATTAATTAATCCACAAGATTCATTTAAAATTCCTGAGCGCTCTAATTTCCCTCTAAAATTCGATGCTATTTTAATATCGTCATTAAAGATGAGTGTTTTATCCGTTTTTGAATGAATAATGAGTTGATTCCATAATTTACTCAAGCTCTGTCCAGTATCGTAAGTGATTACATCTACATTTTTATACTGATTAAGTAACGCACTTATTTGCTTTAAGTAGCGTTGTTGAACTTCCGCGTCATAATAGCCATTAACAGCGATAACAATTTGAGTGTCTGGAAAAACAGTAACTAATCTTTTTATGAGAGGCAGAAAATGAATTTCGTAACGATTTACATAAGTTACAACACCAATACTATAATCAGAATTAATAACATCCTTAGCCACAGGGTTTGGTTTAAACATCCATACCAAATCAATAAGCCACCATTTTAGGTTGCTCCAATAATTTTTCGAAAATCGAATTCCTTTTGCTATCATTAATTACAACTGTCTTTACTACTACAAAAAATTATTTTTGGGCAACGCCCCATGCCGAAGGTAGGTTCTCGTATATTTCTATGTTATCGAATTCTTTACTACTTCTCACACCTGCTTGCTTAACCCATTCCGTCATTTCTTTAATACCATCCTCAATTGTGGTAAAATTATCAATTTCAAACACTTCTTTCACTTTAGAATGATCTGCATAAGCATGTTTTACTTCATTACGTTCAGGTAAAAAATTTAACTCCTGATTCAGGTCCATTGCGTCCATAATAATAGATGCTAATTCTTTCACCGTATACTCTTTGTCAGCTCCGATATTAAAGACTTCATTAATAGCACCTTTATATTGATATGATTTCGCAATATAAGGCGCAACATCGTTAATATGGCTAAACGCACGCGTTTGCAATCCATCTCCGAACACAGACAATTGTTTACCCTGCATTAATTGATTCATAAAAATGCCAACAACATTCCGATACTTATCCCCTATGTTTTGATTTACGCCATATACATTATGAGGTCTAAAAACGATGTAGTCTAACCCAAACATTTCATGAGCTGCTCTCAAATCTTGTTCTACCGCATATTTAGCAATACCATAAGGATCTTCTGGCAATGGATATGTCTCTTCTTTTATTGGTGGCTTTGCAGCACCATATACAGCAATTGAAGAGGTGAAAATAAAAGTTTTTATTTTATATTTAACTGAAGCATTAATTAAATTAATACTCCCTACAAGGTTATTTTCATAATTAAACCTTCTTATAAAATGACTTAGTCCTTCAGCTGCATAAGCTGCTAAATGGTATACATAGTCAAATTGATGCTCACTAAACAACTCGTCTATTAAATCAACATCAGTAATGCTACCGTTAACAAATATTGCGTCAGCATCAACATTAGCCTCAAAACCTCCACTAAGATCATCCAAAACAATTACCTCATGATTTAATTTTAAAAGTTCTTTTACAACATGCGACCCTATAAACCCTGCTCCACCTGTAACTAATGACTTTGTCATAATTGAATTATATAATTGATATTAAAGTTACAAAGCTAATCATACATTAAACATAAAAAAATGCTTGCATTATAAAATAGAATATATTTTAAACATTCTGTTAATTTACTCATAAGAATTGCTCAATTATCTTATTATGATGAAAAATCTTAATCTATTAAATTTTAATTAATTAACATTGCTATTCACAACTACAGCTTTCAGATGATTGGTAAAATAATAAAGGCAATTAAATTTAAGAGCAAGTATCATGGCTTACACTTGCAACAAAAAGTGCATAATACATTTGTATCTAGCCCTAAGAAAGAAACCTACACTGACTCTGAAGAATACAACAAGATAATAGACCATGCGGTTGAACGATCTGATATTAACGAACATTTAACCACTATTTTTAATGCAGGAATGGCAAGCAAACCTAAATTAATAGTTGAACTTGGCGTAAGAAGTGGTGAAAGTACTTTTGTATTAGAGAAAGTAGCTAAGATTTGTGATGCGACTCTAGTAAGTGATGATTTAGACCCTTGCATTAACCCATCTAAATGGAAAAAATCGTTTTTTGTTCAGCAAGATGATATTACCTTTGCCAAAGATTTTCCTGACTTTTGTACAAGCAATAATATTAATGGTAAAATTGATTTATTGTTTATAGATACAAGTCATTTATATGAGCATACTGTCCAAGAAATTGATTCATGGTTCCCATTATTATCTGATAACTTTAAAGTAATATTTCACGACACAAACTTAAGAGATGTGTATTACAGAAATGATGGAAGCATGGGATTAGCTTGGGATAATGACAGAGCTGTAATTAGAGCCATTGAGGAATACTACAACACTTCTTTTAATGAGCGTAAAGATTTTACAGCTACCATTGATGGTATACAAGTAACACATTATGCCAATTGCTGTGGACTAACCATTCTTGAAAAAGTAAATTAATTCAACAATCTTTTTAGTACCTGAATATTTGTAGATATAAAGAAATGTTCTGCAACATGTTGATGCGCCTTTTCTGTCAATTCTTTAACAATATTTTCATTTTGTATTAAATGATTTAAACGATTAGCCAATTCGTTAATATCGTTCACTTTTACTTTCTCTCCTAATTCTCCTTGATTGGAAATATAGTCGAACGAACTCATTCCTGTTGTACCAACAATATAATTATTAAAAAAGAGTGCTTCAATAAAAGATACCCCAAAAGATTCTAATACCGAGGTTAAACAAAACACTTTAGCTCTATTGTAGTATTCATACAGTGCAACTCTTTCATCTATCTGACCTGTATAAAACACTTTATCTTTTAACTGTGGATAATCAATTATTAACTGATCAATTCTCTTATCAAAGTCATTATGAATTTCTCCCACAAAATAAACTTTCCACTTTTGCAAATCGAGCAAAGGAAGTGTAGCCAATAACATTTCGTAATTTTTATCAGCAGCACCAATTCTTCCTGTGGTTAAAATAATGTTCTCCTTTTCTTGAAACGTTTTTCTAACAGGAAAATGTTCTTTTAAATAATGATCATTGAGGTTATGACTTAATACTACCAATTTATCTTGCGTATCAGGATATTCTTTACCATAAGCTTTTAGTAAGTCATTAGAATCTACAGCTATTAAATCAATTTTTTGATGTGCTTTCTTTTCAAAAAATTTATGAAAAGAATTAAAAACTCCTTTTTTAGAAAAATTAATTCCTTTTTCTAAATCAGGAATGTGCATATCTTGCTTCAATAAAATTTTTCCGCTGGGATTTAGGAATTTATACAGCAACACCTGATAAATATCTGCTTTGTTTAATTGCTGTACATGCAAAATATCAATATTTTTTGCTTCTTTTCTTAAATAACGTAATATAGCTTTCTCAAAAAACAAAATCAGCCCCTTCTCTTCAAGACGAACAATCGATTGATTTTTAGTCTCTGTTTTTAAAGTTGGATAATCCTTATCGCCATAACAAACTATGCTCGGTTGAACATTAGCCAATTCTGAAAAAGCGTTACCGATTTGCCCAATATCTTTAGTAAGATGAGCATTATCAAGACCGGGGAAAATACAAACAAAATTTTTTTTCATTATCCAACAAAAGTAATTTATTAAGAATAGTTTACAACAGTAATTATTGAATACCTTTACTTTTCAATACAATTTTACAATGACATATTACGGACAGTACCAGCAAGACAAATATCTGGACAAGCTTTTTAAGCAAAAAAAGAATGGATTTTTTGTGGATATTGGCGCCCATGACGGAGAGACATTTAGCAACAGTTATTTTTTTGAGAAGGAAAGAAATTGGAAAGGCGTATGTGTAGAACCTATTCCTGAAATATTTTCAAAACTAGATCAAACTCGAAACTGTATTAAAATTAATGGTTGCATTTCAAATAAGACTGGATCAGAAAAATTTCTAAGAGTAAGAGGTGAATTTGTTGACACCGAAATGTTAAGCGGTTTAGTTGAAGACTATGACTCACGACACTTAGAGCGTATAGACAGAGAGATTAAAGAGTATGGAGGAAGTAAAGAAGAGATTGAAGTAACTTGTTATGATATCAATAAAATCTTAACAGATAATCAAATCAACCAAGTAGACTTTTTTACTATAGATACGGAAGGAAACGAATTGAAAATATTGAAAACGATTAATTTCGATCAGTTTGATTTTGACATATTTATTGTTGAGAACAATTATGAAACAGATGAGATGAATGATTTGATGACCGCCAATGGTTTTAAACGAATTAAGAAAATTGGACATGATGAAGTGTATCGAAATAAAAATAAATTGAGTTTTTTGCAAAAACTTTTTTAACACCCTTATTCCCTCAACTAAGTCTGGTTTTAATTCCTCTAATAGAACAACATACGACTATTCCACGTTTTTCAAACGTTATTAACTTAGTATTTTTTTGATTTCACTCTACCCTATAAAAATTGTTTTTCTGCTAAAAAAGTCGTCTAGCATTCTAATTTTCTTTTACTTTGGTGCAAAGTTAACAAGACAGTAAATGCTTTTCAACTCCTTCAATTTCTTATTTTTTTTTCCAGCAGTTGTTATACTCTATTTTGCGCTTAAGCACAAATATAGATGGGTATTCCTATTAATAGCCAGCTATTACTTTTATATGAGCTGGAAACCAGTCTACGCTCTCCTACTAATCTCATCTACTCTAATTGATTTTTACTGTGGATTACAAATGAGTAAGTTATCTGACAAAAAAGACCGAAAGAAATTCCTTTGGCTAAGTATCGTTTCAAATTTTAGTGTATTATTTTTCTTTAAATATTTCAATTTTTTAAATGATTCTATTAAAGAGGTATTCAGTTTTATGAGTATCTCAATAGAAATTCCGACACTGGAGATACTGTTACCAGTAGGTATTTCATTTTACACATTCCAAGCCGTAAGCTATAGCATCGATGTTTACCGAGGAAGTATGAAAGCCGAAACTAATTTGGGTCACTTTGCATTATACATTTCTTTTTTTCCTCAACTTGTTGCAGGCCCAATTGAACGACCAAGCAACCTACTACCTCAATTTAAAAAAGAAAAGAAGTTTAACTATCAATTAGCTGCTTCAGGATTACGTTTAATGGCTTGGGGATTCTTTAAAAAACTGGTAATTGCTGATAACATTGCTGTTATTGTAAATAGTATTTATGCTCAGCATGACTCGGTTAGTGGTGGATGGCTATTAATTGGAGCCTTCCTGTTTACCATTCAAATTTATTGCGACTTTTCTGGCTATACAGACATCGCAATTGGTGCTGCCAGAGTAATGGGCTTTGATTTTATGAAAAACTTTAACCGCCCTTTTTTCTCCAAAAGTATTACTGAATTTTGGAGTAGGTGGCACATTTCATTAAGCACCTGGTTTCGTGACTATCTATACATTCCTTTGGGAGGAAATAGAACCGTAAAATGGAGGTGGTATTACAATTTATTCATTACTTTCTTAATTAGCGGATTATGGCATGGCGCCAATTGGACATTTGTCACTTGGGGAGCTATTCATGGTCTAACCATTGTTATTGAACGTTTTTTTAATGTTCAAATCTCTAAAAATAGGTTTATTCGATATTTTCAAATACTAGTCACTTTTACAATTCTAGTTTTAACATTTCATGTTTTTAGATCAGAAACAATTGAAAATTCACTCAATGGCTTTCATCGTTTATTTTCTGATTTACTCAGTTTTAAACTCTCTACTTTTTTGAATTTCGATTCTATTCAATTAAACATTATAAAGGTTGATTGGGTTATTATTGCTTTTGGAATACTGCTTTTATTCACTATTGAATTTATTCAACGAAAACATAAAATAGGCACCTTAATATATAAACTATCAACATGGAAAAGATGGATAATTTACTGTGTTTTTTTAATAACAATTCTTTTACTGGGAAAGTTTGAAGGCCCTCAAGAGTTTATTTACTTTCAGTTTTAATGCTAAAATTATTTTTTAAAATAACAACCCTTTCACTTGCTTCAAGCTTATTTATTATTGGCTTCTTTTTACTTAGTAGGGATAACGATAATCCACAACACAGTTTCTTAAAAGGCCGTTTTTTAAAACAAGAGCGATTAAGCAATATTGAGACCCCTAGAGTTATTCTTTGCGGAGGATCTAATTTAGCATTTGGTATAGATACAAAATTAATACAAACTAAAACTGGATTGGAAATTGTAAATATGGGACTAAGCAGAAGCTTAGGTTTACCATACATGCTAAAAGAATTAAAAGGAAAAGTAAAGGCAAATGACATTGTAATATTTGCTTTAGAGTTTGACTATTATTATAAAAAACAACTACTTGGTTTTACCCCTTTATTTATGATTGAAAACAATCTTAATAACCTGGAATATTTCAACAACAAAGATGATTTAACAAGAATTATCAATTTTACTCCAAGATACCTACAAATCAAGATAAACCAGTTTTTGTCTAAATCAAACAATAATGCAAACCCAATTTATCACGAGAATGCATTTAATGAGTATGGAGATGTGATTTCTCATCTAGAGTTTGATAAAACTCCCAAAAATATTAATTATAATGTTTTTAATTTAGACCATAACACAACAAACATAGCATTAATAAATAATTTTGTAGAAGAACACCCTGAGGCTAAAATATTCACAGTCTTTCCTTCTTTTCTTGAATCAAATTTTAAGATTCATCAAAAAGAAGTAGAGGCATTATATCAACTTATAAAAATTGAATCGAAAACAAAGTTTATTGGAAAGTCAGATAGTTTTGTTTTTCCTGACAATTACTTTTTTGATAGTGTCTATCATTTGAATAAGAAAGGTCGGAAATTACGTTCTGAAAGATTAGCAATCTTAATCAATTCAAAATGTAAATAAACCACTATGGATTGAAAATCCATAGTTTTTTAATATGTAAAAGAATAAATTGTTTTTTTAGCTACTCCAGTATACAATTATTTAAACTCATTTTTCTGCATCTGGATACCCGATTTCGCGTGCAAGGAGTAAGAGGCAGAAAATTCCACTCCTAAACCTCAATACATCAAAAAAAATAAGAAGCGAAAAAAAACCTTACTAAAAAAAGTATTCTAAGGTTCATTTTACTTGTTCCAAAGACCTTTAGCGGTTCCGTTAATAATTTTCCAACATTGTATTGGTTGAAACAGAATACTAATTATAACACCACAACAAGTAGCCATTATAACTCCCGTACTTCCTAACTCTAAATTTCTTGCAAAAAAGATAGATAAAGGGATATTCAAAATTCCAACAAAAACTGAATGATATACGCTTAATTGCACTTTACCCACGCCACTTAAAAAATTCCCGAAAATCATTACACTAGTTACCAACATTACATAAATAGCCATCATTAATGATAAAGAAAAAGGAACCTGAACCTTTGGCCCAACCCATATATTATATGCATAATTAGAAAACAGAAGCATTACAGCTGTAATAACAGCAAATCCTACCCATAAAAACATAACCTTTTTTATAGAATTCCGCATCCATTCAAAATCCTTTTTCACGAAAGCCTCGGTATAAGCCGACCAAAGAGATGAGCTAATTATTGTAAAAACCATTGTAATTACCCCAAAATATTTATACGCAATATTGTAAGGAGTTACATCTTCTGGCCCTGAGGTTTGAGTAATAATTATATTATCTGTCATATAAATAATTAGTGCTGCTCCTTGCATAATAAAAAACCGTCCACTTAGGCTCAACAACCCTTTGGCATAAGAAAAATCTACATACTTTAAAGATGGTTTATACTTTTTGTAAGAAGTGTTAAAAAAGAATATCCCTGCTAAAAGTGGCACAACAAGGTTAACAATACTAAATGATGCTCCTAAATATAGCAACGATCCGTCTGTAGTTTTCATTAAAATAACGACTACTATTAAAGAAATTAAACTGGCAGCCGTATTAACGACACTGCTCATTGCAGGCCGTTGATCAGCAATGAAAATTATATTAATTAGTTTAATTATAAACTGTAAACAAAACACCGTAAAAACAATAAAAACTAACTTCTCTATTTCAATTATATTGATAGATGTATTCAAAATTTCACCCCAATCTATAAATTGATTAAAAAGAAAAAAAAGAAAAAAAAGAATTATTGATATAATCGTAATAATGACATAAGTGGTACTAATATATGTTCGTGCTAGCTCATATTTACCTTCAGCTTTTGCCGTTGCAAATTTATTACGTAGACCATTACCTAAACCAACATCAAAAAAATTAAACCATGTAATAACAGACATTAATGTAATCCATATCCCGTATTTTGTTGGATTTAAATAATCAATTGTTAAAGGGACTAAGATTAAACTAATGAGAATACTAATCCCTTTCAGGAAAATCGACCCTAAAATGTGTTTTTTTGCTTTAACAGATCGTTGGTGTCCCGAAAATAATTTATTAAGAATAGTACTAATCAAGACCTTCTAAAAATTCGTTTTAACAAACCCCTTTCCTTATCCTCCTCATAATAGCCATAACCGTAGCCATAACCGTATCCATAGCCATAACCTGAACCACCATTTTTTACAGCATTAAACAGAATTGAGGCGTTATTTAACTTCCCTTCTTTATATAACTGTCCAATATGTGATAAATGATCTTTCTTAGTAACATTTTGGCGAACAACAAATACCAACGCGTCTGCGTACTTACTTAACAACAACGCATCCGTTACTAATCCAACTGGTGGTGAATCAATAATAATTGTGTCATATTCTTTTTTCAACATTTCCACTAATTGATCCATTCTATCATTCATAATCAATTCTGAAGGATTAGGAGGTATAGGCCCTGAAGGAATAACATCTAAATTTTCTACACCTGATTTCTGTACAATTTCTTCTATTTTTTTTGCTCCTATCAAAAATGAACTAATTCCTTTATCGTTAGAAATATTAAAGTCTCCTACAATTTTTGGTTTTCTTAAATCTACACCTAATAGAACTGTCTTCTTGCCAGAAGCTGCAATAATTGAGGATAAATTCATTGCAGTATAAGTCTTTCCTTCTGAACCCACTGACGATGTAATTAAGATTACTTTCTGCTCTTTACCAGCTGCAAAATATTTTAAATTAGTACGTATCGACCTAAATGACTCTGCTATTAATGATTTAGGATTTTCTGACACCACCAATGCAGATGTTTCTTTACTTAAACCAACAATACCTAAAATTGGCATTTTCGTAAGTTTTAAAATAATTTTCTTATCTCTTATAGTATCATCAAGTTGTTCTTTAAGAAAAATTAATCCTGTAGGAATTAATAATGAAAGCAACAATGCTAAAGAATAGGTTTTATTAGGGATAGGTCTGATTGGGTATGATGTAGAACGAGCGTCTTCTATAATACGGTTATCAGAAACCGAAGCTGCTAATGCTAATGACGTTTCTGCATCTTTTTGTAGTAAATACAAATACAAACTTTCTTTTACCCTATACTCTCTTTCAATACCTACTAATTCTCTTTCTGTTTTTGGAATAGAACGTAATTCACTTTCTAAAGTAGCTAGTGATTTTATAGCCTGAGCTTTAGAAGCTTTTAACCCATTTTCGATACTCTTTATGTTCTGAATTAATTGTTTTCTTGTAGAAGTGATTTTTTGATTAATAGATATTGAGCTAGCACTCTCTCTTTTTACACTTTGCTGGATGTTATGCCTCTCAATTTCTAACACTGTTATTTTGCTAATCAGCTCAATTAATAAAGGGTCATCTATACCTAATGATGAAGGTGCAATATCAGCTAAACTGATATTATCCATAACATAACCTCCTAAATATTCAATAAAACTTAATTTTAAATTGATATTAGAAAGTTCTCCATCCCGTGTCTTTACGTTTTCTAGAATCATTTCAGATTGTGAACTAACATCGATAATACCTTTATCTACTTTAAAATCTTGCCGTTCAACTTCAATTTCTTTCAATTCAAAAGAGATTTTTTTTAATTGACTTGCGATAAAATTAGCAGTACTGCTCGCAATTTTATTCTTTTCTTGAGTATCATTCTCTAAATATACTTCTACTAAGGTATTTAAAAAATCAACTCCTCTTTGGGGTATTACATCATCAACACTAAGCATTACAACAGAAGAGCTCTTACTTGGTTGTTCTACTTTCAGTTTTGCCGAATAAAATTCAACATTACTGGCAATACTATTAAATTTTATTCTAAAGTTCTTCTTCTCATAGGATATGTCATTAAATAAATCAGCATCAAAATGGGGTCTTTTATTTACAGTAAGCCTTCCTATAGGTAAATTAATAGTTTCATCAAACAAATGTTCCTTTTTATAAGTACTACCGTTTTGTTGTATAGTATAACTTAACTCAAACTTATCCTCATTAATAATATTTACAAAAAAGAAATTGGTGTACCCGTAAAAATTTAATGAATCGTTGTTTATTTTGATTGGAGATTCAGTATACACCTCCATCTTTTTAACATTGCCAACTAGATAATATAGCTTATCTACTTCAAGCTGTTCCAATACTCTTTTTAAAATTTTTCGAGACCTTAGAATCTCTATCTCATTTTCAATGTTCTTACTTACATTATAAACATCCAAATCTTTTAATAATTCTTGCGTTCCAAGACTAGTACTCTTATCATCTTTAATTAAGACTTTTGCAGAGATACTGTATACTGGTTTTACATACCAATTATAAAAATAGGCACAGCTAAACCCAATAATCAATGCTAGAGCATAGATATACCAATACCGAAGGTAACTAAATAGAAATCCCTTTAAATTAAATTCTACCCGTTCTTCCTCAAAATTTTCTCCTGGAGCGCTCTCTTGCATTAATCTGTTTTACAAAAACAAAAATACAACTTTGTTCATTGATACATCACTATTCAATAACTATTACTTCAACCCGAATATTTTTCA
This sequence comes from uncultured Flavobacteriales bacterium, assembly GCA_913048175.1. Classification (GTDB taxonomy): domain Bacteria; phylum Bacteroidota; class Bacteroidia; order Flavobacteriales_E; family Vicingaceae. Next base: position 26,936 of record CAJWVX010000014.1, read on the forward strand.
TGGCCTGGCTCATATTCTTAGGTTTAGAAACCACTTCACGATCTCCCCCATAACCTTCAGTTCGTAATTGAGTTTCAGACACTCCATTTTTAGTTAAGTATGTTTTAATCTTTTCTGCTCTTAATTTGGATAACTTTTTTGAACTTCCTTTAAAGTTCCAATCCTCTCCTAAATGAGCATATCTTTTAGATTTTTTAACCATCCTATTTCCATTTGTATGACCTTGTATTTCAAAAACATTCTTTTTATTTTCCAGAATAAAACTCAGTAACTTATTTAATTCTTCTTTGGATTCTTCCTTTAACACATAAGTATTAGGATGAAAATATACTTTTCTCATCACTAATTTATCTCCTACTTCTATTGGGTTTAATTTAATGGTAACTCTTCCCGAAATTATTTTAACAGTATCTTTAAATACTTTATATCCAAGTTTTTTTACTGAAACAAACAGCAACGAATCAATATAACTTTCAATAATAAAACCACTATCTATAAGAGATATAAAATTTTGGTTTAAATCATTATTAACACCTCTTATAGCAACCAAAGCCTCAACATTTTCTTTTGTTTTATTATTTATAACCAAACAATGAACATTTGCATTTATTTTTTTATCCGCTACTATTACTTCTTCTTTTATATCTATATTAGATGCTAATACTTCCTCATCTTGCTCTTCTACTTCTAATTCTACCTTAATAATTTCTTCCATAACGTCTTCAACACAATCATTTTGGATAGCTTTATTTTTTAATGTTCCTCTTGAGGTTTTTAATTCTAAATTGTGGCCACAACCATTACCACTAATATAAATTACATTTAAATAGTAAATATCTCCTTTGCCAAAACTTAGCTCTCCTTTTTTCTTATTAAGAAAAGGCTTGAGATTATTCTTTACAAGATCATAACAGTAGTTATTACCTTCTATTTTATAAATTAAAAGCTCGTAATCATCCTCAGAATTAATAGCACTCATTTCGTATTGCAAAGATTCTTCGTCTTTAGAATATAATTCATACCAATAAGTGTATTTATCTTCAGATTGATAATGTATTTCATCAATCTTTTCAGAAGGTAAAATTGAAGAGATTTCAATTTTATTTGTGTTAAGACAACTTGTAAATTGCTCTTGAGCTAAAAGAATAGAATTAGTAGCAACTAAAGAAAATAGAATAATAGTAAGTTTAATGTACCTCATAGATAAACAAAAGTAAAATGAAACTACCTTCCTTATTTTGAAAATCAGAATAGTTTTTAACGTTACTATTTTAACATCAAAAACAAAAATATCTTTATTTTATGCTATTTTATAAAACTTCTCATTGAAGTTTACCAAATACAACTCTTTTTTTGCTCTGGTAATAGCTGTATAAAGCCAACGTAAATATTCTACGTTTATCATTTCATCGGTTAAATAACCTTGATCTACAAAAACAGCATCCCACTGTCCGCCTTGCGATTTATGACAAGTAATGGCATAAGCAAACTTCACTTGCAAGGCCTGATAATAAGGGTTTTTTCGGATTAATTCGTTTCTTTTTTTTCGATTATTCTCATAAGAATAGTCTTCAGAAACTGCTTCATACAATTCTTTAAATTTATCTGATGGCATTGATGGAGATTCTGATAAAATGCTATCCATTAAAATCTTTACATCCAGATCTGGTTCATTAGGGTAATCAATCATCCTTATCGTTAAGTTAGCAAATCGAAATCCGTACATCTCCTCCTCCCCTATAATTTTTAATATCTCAACAATATCTCCATTTGCAATAAACCCAGCTTTGGCATCATCAGTTAACCAGAAGTAGTTATTCTTTACAACCATCATATAATCTCCTGCTGCCAACTCATCTTCTAACCATTTTATACGAGCCCTAATCTGTAAATTAAAAAGGTTTGCTCTTTTATTACTCCTTGTAATTAGCATTACATTATCATCACCAAACTTTCCGTAAGCATCACTCAAATCATCCTCTAACTCTAAACCCGTAATCACTTTTACATCAGGTTTATTAACTGAATTAAACAATGGTAAATCGTTATCACCTAAGGCAATTTTACCTCTTAGGTAAGTAGCATTAGTCAATATTGCAGAATCCTTGCCTTGTCTAACAACCTCACTTAATTCATTAAATTCTAAATTTAAATGATACGAAGCTGCTAAAAAGTTTTCATCTAAAGCTGGACTTATCTCCATTCCAACAGGTGGTAACTGAGCTGTATCACCAATCAGAACTAACTTACAATTAACTCCATAATAAACATATTCTAATAGATCATCTAACAAGCTTTTACTTTCGCCCCAATCTCTTGAGCTTAAAGCTCCTCCATCACTTATCATTGAGGCTTCATCAATCAAAAAAACTGTATTTTGAAATTTGTTTTGTTTTATCGTTGCTCTTGTATAACCATCCCCTCCACTTTGAAGTTGATAAATCATTTTATGAATTGTAAATGCAGGCTTGTTTGCATAATTAGACAATACTTTTGCCGCACGACCTGTTGGTGCCAGTAAAACCGAATCGAAATTAATAACTGGAAGTGTTTTAACTAATGCTCCCACTAAAGATGTCTTACCCGTTCCTGCGTACCCCTTTAAAACAAATAAATGTCTTTTTGCTTTCAAAAAAACAAAATCGGTTAACTCCCCAATTACTTCTAATTGGTTTTTAGTTGGCTGATAACCAAAGTTTTCTAATAAAGATTTGTAAAATAAGTTTTGCATTAAGTCATATCATTTCCTCTCAAATAACAGCAGTAAGCAAATTGAATTCCTCAACTTGCCTTCTTCTATCTTTAAAAAGACCCCAATTTTAAGTAGGATAAGTTCAACCCAATACTTTATTTAATTCTTTCAGAACTCACAAAAATATTGTTGCACTAAATTAACCTTTAATGTTCTTATCCTGCCTTTTGTTAATTAATAAATATTTTTATACTATTAATTTTACTTTGAGAGTTATTAAAGGAGAAAAAATGTAGATTTGTGACAAATTGATATAAAATATACTTATGAAAATTGGAATTCAGTTTGGTTTAGCAATATTAGCAGGGTTTATTGCTTACATGATTTGGGATAGTATCGATAGTAAAATTGTTTTAACAGAAACTGTTAAAGTGAGAAGAACTGAAGTTAAAGCAAGATTAACACAAATTAGTGATGCTCAAATTGAGTATAAAAAAATAAGAGGTGCTTATGCAGGCTCTTTTGATGCTTTAACTGATTTTTTAAAAAATGACTCGATTGTTCAAGTGAAAATGGAAGGTGAAGTTCCTGATAGCTTATTAGGAAAAGAGGCTTTGGCTTTAGAAATGGGAATCATTAAAAGAGATACAACGAAAATTCCTGTTAGAGAAATATTATTTACAGATAACTTTGATGAAATTGTAGCCAATTTAGCGATAATACCTAATACTGATGGCAAACAATTTACAATTAAAGCAGGTGCTATTGAAAAACACAAAAACCAAGTTCCTGTTTTTGAAGTAAATGCAGCTTTAACTGATATTTTTATGGGATTAGAAACTGACAATGAAGGTTATGATATGACCAAATTTATGGCTGTTGGATCAATGGAAGAACCTAAAACTAATGGGAACTGGAAAGATTAAAACAATCTTATTACAATATAGAAAGGATATGAATTTTCATATCCTTTTTTTATATCTTTACTTTTTTTAATGTCAAGCTTAAAACCACATATTAGTTCATTTGATAAATCGTATGTGTCGAGTAATACGAAACATTATAAGCTATATATTGAACTTAGCAATAATGGCTTAAAGCAGACTGTTTTTGATACTCAAAACAATACATTTATAGGGTTTGAAGCATATCAATTTTCAGATATTCATAATGATTATTCTTTAGTTGAACCATTAAAAGAAGTAATTGCTAATAATTTGATTTACGAAAATGAATTTGAAGCCATTTTTATAGCTTTAGTCAATAACAGATCTACTTTGGTTCCGAATGCTATTTTTAAAGCTGATAAGCTAGAAAGCTTTCATCAATTTAATTTTACGAAACAAGAAGAGGACCAGTTTTTCTCTGATCAACTAATTAATCTTTCTGCTCATAATATTTATAGCATTCCAGATTTTATAACTGACTTGTTTAGTAATTTAAAAAATGTAAAGTTCAAACATTTTTCTTCTGCACTAATTGAATCTTCTTTGCTTCATGCAAAAAAAGAAAAAGCACTATCTTTAATTCAAGTACATATTTTACCTTCTTCATTTCAGATTATTGCAATAAAGAATCAAAAATTAGAATTGTACAATTCATTTCTTTATCAAAGTAGTGAAGATTTTATTTATTATCTGTTATTTATTTTAGATCAATTAGACGTAAATAATGAAGAGGCTTCAATTTTATTAACTGGGCATGTAGAAAAAAACTCAGTTATTTATTCCATACTGTACAAATACATTAAAACATTGACTTTTGGCAAGCGTCCAGAAAATTTAAAGTTTAGTTATATTTTTGAGGAAACACCTCAACACTTTCACAATGCCTTATTTAACCAATTTCTATGCGAATAATTAGTGGCTCACACAAAAGTAGAAGAATAATTGCGCCTAAAGGTTTGCCTGCAAGACCAACAACTGATTACGCTAAAGAAGGATTATTCAATTTAATTGGAAATGAATTTGATATTGACAAATGTGATGTTTTAGATTTATTTGCTGGTATTGGAGGTATTACATTTGAATTTGCATCAAGAGGTGCTAAAAAAATTGTTTGTATCGATCAACATAGCGGATGCATCAACTTTATTAAAAAAACAACTATGGAGTTAGGTTTTGACCAAATACGTGTTTTAAAAAATGATGCCTATCGTTTTCTTAAAAAATGTGATGGACAATTCAACATTATTTTTGCTGATCCCCCTTATGATTTAAAAAATATTAATCAAATTCCTGAGTTAGTTTTTGAAAAAAAACTACTTACAGAAAATGGTTTACTAATACTCGAACACGATAAGAGTTGGGACTTTTCTGACTCTCCCAATTTTTATCTTCACAAAAATTACAGCAATGTAAACTTTAGTATTTTTCAGTATTAATGCTACAAAATATATCCTATAAAAACATTTGGAAAATTGCACTTCCAATAATTATTAGTGGTGTTGCTCAAAATGTAGTAACAGTTACTGATACTATGTTTTTAGGTCGACTTGGCAATGTTGAACTTGGAGCTGCTGGCAATGCCGGTATTTTATATTTCCTTTTGGTACTTTCTGGAATGGGTTTTACAACTGGAGCTCAAATTATAATAGGAAGAAGAAATGGGGAACAAAACTTCACTCAAATAGGAAAAGTATTTGATCATTGTATTTATTTCATTATCCCACTAAGTATTCTTCTGTTTGTTTTTATAAAACTCTTTTCCCCTTTTTTACTAGAAAGTATCACCCAATCTAAAAGCATTTTAGCTGCAGCAACAGATTTTTTAAGTTATCGTATTTACGGTTTGTTTTTTGCTTTTTTACTTGGAGCATTTGTTGCTTTTTACATTGGAACTACCAAAACAAGAATCCTAATTTATGTTACTCTCATCATGATGATTGTAAATGTTTTTTTAGATTATTCCCTCATCTTTGGTAATTTTGGATTTCCAAAAATGGGAATAAAAGGAGCTGCTTTAGCATCTGTAATATCAGAGATATGCGCTTTAGGTTTTCTTATTGTATTTACACTTAAAAAAATTGATCTTAACAAATATAATCTCTTTAATTTCTCAAAATTTGATATAGAAATTCTTAAACGAATTACCAAGGTTGGCGGACCAATGATGTTGCAAAACTTCTTGTCAATCAGTTCTTGGTTTATTTTTTTTATAATTATTGAGAAAATTGGAGAACGTGAATTAGCTATCTCTCATATTATAAGAAGTATTTATATGGTACTTATGATTCCGTTATTTGGATTTAGCTCAGCTACTAATACATTAGTAAGTAACCTTATCGGACAAGGAAACAAACATTTAGTATTAACACTAGTTAAAAAAGTTACTTTTTTAAGTTTAGCCTGCACCTCTATTGCCCTTCTTTTCAATATATTTTTACCAACACAAATAATTGGTTTTTATACTTCCGACTCTTCTTTAATACAAGAAACAGTACAAACTTTAAATGTTATCAGCGGAACTATGTTTTCTTTTGCTATTGCTTTTATTTTCTTTAACGGTGTTAGTGGTACAGGTGATACTCAAACAGCACTTCTAATAGAATTTATTACGATATCCATCTATTTGGTAGCTACCTACTATATTGCAATTATATTACAGTCCTCTTTACCTATAGTTTGGTGTTCCGAATTCATCTATTTTACATTATTAGGTAGTTTGTCTTTTGCCTACCTGAAATGGGGAAAGTGGGGTGCAGCTAATATTTGATGCTATGAAACACTGGAAGTGCCTCATAATAGTATTCTTTTTTATAAGCTGCTCAGAACAGAACACAAAAATCATACTCGAAAAGCCGAGTATAAATACTAAAGTAGAACTAGGCAAAGAACTTTTTTTTGATCCTATTCTTTCTTTAGACAAATCAATTTCATGTGCAAGCTGTCACCAGCCAAAATTTGCTTTTGCAGATAACAAAGCTTTTTCTACTGGTGTAAACGATAGTTTAGGCACTAGAAATACTCCCTCAGTAATGAATATGGCAAGTAGATCATTTTTCTTTCATGATGGTAGAGCACCTAGCTTAGAAGCACAAGCTATAATACCAATTGAAAACGCTGAAGAAATGAACCTTTCTTTTGAAGAAGCTATTAGTAGAATTAAAAAGAATAAAGAATATCTTAATTTATTTAAGAAAATTTATAAAGGTGAACCCAACTCAGCCAATATTACAAATGCTCTTGCAGAGTTTGAACGAAGTTTAGAAAGCGATGGCAGTGCTCCACATGACATTTGGATGAAGGACATTGATACAAATGCACTAACGATTTCACAACAACGAGGAAGGGAAATCTTTATTTCGGATGAATTTAAATGTTTTGAATGCCATTTTGGTCCAGATTTTACTGGAGATGAGTTTAAAAACATTGGATTATTTGATGGCAAAGTATTACTAGATAAAGGCCGATTTGAAGTTACAAAAGACTCTAACGATATTGGAAAATTTAAAGTGCCAGGATTAAGAAATATTGGTTTAACGGCACCTTACATGCATAACGGAATGTTTAATACCCTTGAAGAAGTAATAGACTTTTACAGTAATCCATATGACTTTGTAGAAAAGCCAATCAATCTAGACACCTTGATGGTTGAACCATTAAATTTCTCAGCACAACAAAAGCAAGATCTAGTTAACTTTTTACATTCACTTACAGACGAGAATATTCCTTTTAGAGATTACAAAACTGAACAATAAACGCTAAGTTTATTTAATAATAGTTTATATCCTAAATTAATTTATAATTCCCTTATAGAATAAAACCGTTAAAACACTACACACAAAATCGTTACAAAAAAACCTAATTCAGTAGAGATCTTATTCACATTTATTTGAGAGTGAAGATAAGTTACCGTTCACAATAAAAAAGTGACCGTTAAATGAAAAAAATAGCTTTTTCATTTTTCTATCCTCATAATGTATATTTTTAACTAAAATATAACAGTGCAACATATCTTCATTTGTAGTCGTTTGTAAACTGTAATATTTTAATGAAATTTAAATCTTAACCCAACAAAAGTAACGGCTATAACTAATATTGAACTAAATTAAAAAACAAAGCCTATAAGCTGGGTATATGTCACAAGTGACACATACCCAATTGTTAGCAAACATAAAATGAAGATACTCTATATTATAATATTAACTACAGTGATTTCAGTTACATGTTATGGTCAAGAATTTCCTCCACAAAAACTTGAGCAATTCGACTTTACTTCAATTGAAACTAAAGTTTCCGCTAATCAAAAACTCAACATACTGAAAAGGTTAGTTTTTTCGGAGTATTTAATGCCAACAGAATTTAAAACTACTGAATCTTATGATTTTGAAAATTACCACCTTTTAGATTTTAACGCAGATGGGAAACTTGACATTATTTATGATGGAAGAAACCCCATGGGAATAGAAACTAATAATGTTGTTTTCTTCCTGAATAGAGAAGATTCATTAATACCAGTAATTAAGTTGAATGGAGATTTTACGAAAATTGAAATACAAAAGAGTCAACTTGTAGGTTTTCAGCTACTTAAATCACCTTGCTGTGCTAATTTCATCTATAGAATCGAGGATTATAAATTCAGTTATTCTAACGATTGTTTTGAACCTATAAATGGCAATCATGAATATTATAAATATTGGTACGGTCAAGTAAATGACTTTGAATTTTGTGTTTCTCTAATTAGTAAATATGCCTATGTAAAGAAGACAGAATTTCCTACGAAGATTGAATTTAATAGAAGTTCAATTGTTACGAGTAAGGTCTATTTGACTCCAAAGCCGTCTGAACCATCTAATATAGATTTCAAGGAATATAAAGTGGCATTCAATTATATGGACAACAAAGCAATATCTCAATTGCCAGAAGGAACAATCTGTGAAGTTTTATCCGAAAAAATGAATGAAAAAGGTAATACATTTTGCTTTGTTGTATTAGTACTCAACGAAGAAGAAAAAAACTATATGAATCGTATTAAATTCAAACATTATGGTTGGCTAAATAAGGAGAAATTGAAGTGAAAACATTTGCTAACAATCTATATATAATATGCCTTGTTGCGAGCATTTTAGCTTTGCGAAACTTGGGCAATTAATGCCATAATTTTTGCTAATGCTTTTTAATAACAAATTAGCGAGCTGCATTCTCGCTTTGTAAATTGACAAGGTTGTCGTTACTAAGTTGTTGCAGTAGCGGGGAATCCTCACAAAAATTATTACTTTTAAGCATTGAACAAACTAAACGCACATTTCATATAGTTGCGTTGGGCAATATAAAAACACTGAAATGAAAAAAATCATCTACTCCTTATTAATTATAGTATTTACTTCCTCTTGTGCCTTTCACCAAGGAATGATGACTGGTAGTGCATCTATTTCAAACGGAAAATTCTCTATTGTTGATTTCGCCACTGGTACGGCAACCACTAAGCAGATATTTGGTATTGGTGGTCTAAATAGTGACGCTCTAGTGTTAGAAGCAAAAAGAAATCTATACATAAATCATCCACTAAAAAGAGGGCAAGCGCTAGCAAATCTAACAGTTGACTTTAAGCGAGAATTTTACTTTATTATATTTAAGACAAGAGTAACTATCACTGCAGAAGTTGTTGATTTTAATCTAGCTCCAACAGATCAAGCATTTGAACAAATCAACAAAAAAATTATAAGAAGTATGCCTACAAATCTTCGAAATTTCAACATTGGAGAAATAATTTTAATTACACTAAACGACAACAGAAAAGATGCTAGGATAATCGGATTTAAAAATGAAACTGTAATTGTTCAATATAACAGTAATAATAATTTATTAAAAACCAAAAAACTTAATCTTAATAAGATATTCAAGACAAAAATATCTTCAAAAAACATTGAACTCTATGGTTACCAAATCAACCAGGTTGTCCAGTTTGAAACTGATAACTTTATAAAAAAAGAGGGGAAAATAGTCGGTCTAAATAATACTCATGCTTGGGTTGAATATCAAAATATCAAGAAATTAGATTGGATTTCAGTTACATTAGCAAGTTTAGAAAAAGAATAAAAACATTACCCAACAAGCTTTATATTGCATTTAGGTTGCGAGCAGTTTAGCTTTTTGACAAGTTGGTCAGTTAGCACCATAATTTTTGCTATCAGTTTCTAGCAACTATTTAGCAAGTTGCATCCTTGCTTTGGGCTTGGTAAGGGTTTACTTCTTTGACAATGTTTTGCTTGGGAAGCCTCACAAAAATTATTACTTTTAAGCGTTCAAGCAACTTTTCAAACGCAACATACAGTTGTCATTACCATACATACTGCTTTAGATGCCAAGAATTGAAATTCGAACAGAAATTAATGCTGAAAAGGAGATTGTTTTTGATCTTTCCAGAAGTATTGATTTGCACAAAATATCCACAGAAAAGACAAATGAGGAAGCAATTTCTGGAATAACAACTGGGTTAATTGGAATGAATGAAAGCGTAACTTGGAGAGCAAAACATTTCGGATTTTATCAAAACTTGACATCAAAAATTACTGCTTTTGATAGACCTAATTACTTCGCTGATGAAATGTTAAATGGAGCATTTAAAGAATTTAAACACGAACACCATTTTACGAGTCTTAATGGAAAAACAATAATGACCGATTATTTCGATTACAAATCACCTCTCGGAATATTAGGAGAATTAGCAGATTATTTATTCCTTGAAAATTATATGACTCGCTTATTAGAAGATAGAAATAGAATTATTAAAGAATTTGCGGAATCTGATAACTGGAAAAGTATATTAAATAGCTAAATAACTTGATGAACTAACGTATGGTAACATTGTGTAAGTTACATGCTCTCTTAACTTAAAGTCTTTGCTTTCTAATGGGTTTTGTAGCGTGTTTCCCATAATTTTTGCTTGTGCTTTCTT
>CAJWVX010000015.1 GCA_913048175.1 uncultured Flavobacteriales bacterium
CATAAATTCTTTTTGTTCCATAAGCAAAACCAGAAACTATTTTTCCGGGTTCGGTAACTTTATTGCTGCCATTAATAACTCCTTTTTCAACCAAATCAATAATTCCGTCAGAACACATTTCTGTATGTATTCCAATATTTTTATGGTGGTTCAAGTAGGACAATGCTGCATCTGGAATCCCTCCAATACCCATTTGCAGTGTAGCTCCATCTTCAACTAAACTCGCAATGTTCTTTCCTATATTCTTTTCCAATTCACTAATGGGTTTAATCGCCCTTTCGTATAAAGGATCGTTTACAGGAACACATGCATGAATTTTGCTAACATGAATAATTCCATTACCATGAACAAAAGGCATATTTGGATTGACTTGGGCGATAACATATTTTGCCGTATCAATTGCCGCGTTAGAAATATCTACAGAACAACCTAAAGAGCAAAATCCTTTTTCATTTGGTGGTGAAACAGTAATTAATGCCACGTCTATTGGCATTTTACCACTTCTAAATAACATCGGAATTTCACTTAAAAAGATTGGAATATAATTTGCTCTACCTCGCTGAACATGCTTCCGAATATTGTGTCCAACGAAAAAACAATTTATGGTAAAACTATCTTTATATACATCTGCTGCATAGGGTACATCACCCTCTGTATGTGCAGAGATAATTTCAACATCTTTTAATTCTTCGTGCCTATCTGTCATGGCCTGTATAAGGTGCTTTGGCGATGCTGCGGCAGTATGAATAAAAACCCTATTGCCAGATTTTATAATTTCTACAGCTTCTTGAGCTGTCTTTATATTTGAACCCATCTTTTTTTGAGTAAAGATAGCTTATTTATAATCATTCTAAATAAGACTTTTGAAAAAAATAAAAAGTTTTTACCTCCTCAAGCACACAAAATCTAGTCCATTCAATTTACCATCAATAATCCACTAAAGAGAATACTGCACTATTTATGTTGACAATCAATAAAAGGCCTATTGATAACTTCAACAATATTTAGTGTAGTTACCAACTATTTATAAAAATATTTTATGATCTGGTCGACTGATATTATGAAAGAATGGAAAGATAAATTTGAGTTGTTTGTTTATGATATTGCTTATAAATAAACAGCCTGCTAAATTCTGGAAGGTTTTTTATGTTCAGTTACGGCTTGGATTACTCTCATCTACAATAAACTCACAATACAATCTCTTTAGTAGATAAGGTGTTAGTAAGGTATTCTTCCTGTAGTCCTAGAAATTTTAAATGACTGATAATGAGCCCTTATAATTTGTGTCTACTTTGCCTGATCTAAATACCCCTTTTTTAAAACATCAAGCTTGATTAAAGTTCAAAAGGCTAAAAACCTCCTAAAATGCAAAAAACCCAAACATAAATGCTTGGGTTTTAAGTTTGTCTATAGAAGGTGGAAGCCTTTCTATAAACGATTGCAACAAAAAAGCCTTCTCCGAAGAGAAGGCTTTCGTACTCGAGGCCGGAATCGAACCGGCACGGCCTAATGGCCACAAGATTTTAAGTCTTGCGTGTCTACCAGTTCCACCACTCGAGCTTCAATATCACTATTGAAAACTGGTATATATATTTTTACAGAGCGGGAGACGGGGTTCAAACCCGCGACCTCCACCTTGGCAAGGTGGCGCTCTATCAGCTGAGCTACTCTCGCTTATTTTAAAAGAACATCCCTCTAAAGGGAGAGCAAAAGTAACTATTTTTTTAACTCTACAAAACTATTTGGTAAAATAATTCATTTTTTTTTATTTTTTATTTTGATCACAAAAAAAACTGAAATAAATTTTATTATTTCAGCTTTAATATATTGTAGATTTATAAAAACTTCACTAAGATATCTGTATAAGTTATTAACCGTATGAGATAGTAAAACAGTGTCTTAGAAAAGCAATTTTTAAAATACTATCAAAAAAGAAAATATTATTATTGATGACATAAATGCTATTATTAGAAAAGTATAAAAGTTGTATTCGGAAGATTTGTTCATATGTAGTTTCATAGCTAAATTGTTTTAAGTAAATAATCAATTTTCATTATAACTCCTTTAAAAAAGAGATATAGAGAAAGAATGTTTGTTTGTTTTTACAATAAGCGCTTATCAAATTCAAATCTTAATTGCTTTCTTCTACATTAAAAACGATAGAAATCAAACAAAAGTTGCTTTAGTAATTTTACAATATATTAACGGTAAGGTTTTACACTTAAACGGAGATTATTGAACAAAAAATCAGGAGGCTACTTCTTTATGAATTGGATAGTTTTTTCTAAAACCAATTGAACATCTTTAGGAAATGTAGTTTCTAAAAAGGGATGGAATGCTCCAAAAACATGATTTGCACCTTCAATAATTGTCAATTTGGAAGTTCTACTCCACTTTTTAATACTTTCAGCTTCACTCACAGAAACTACATTATCAGCAGTGCCATGAATAACTAAATGTGGTATTTCCAACTGGCTCGCAGCATTTTCAATCTTAAAACGCTCTAAGTTATTTAAGGTATCTTCTGCTAATTGATAATACAAAGGCATTTGCTGATTGGTTCTTGAATTTTCAACATAAAGAACGCCTTCTTTTTTCCAATGTGACAAAACTTCTTTTGGATAACGATTAATTAAATCAGAAACAGCAGCCCAAGTAATTAACTTCTTAATTCTATTATCTTCATGTGCTGCCAAAATAGAAATACCGCCCCCTCTACTATGTCCAATTAAATAAATTTGAGCCTTATCTATTTCAGTCGTTTCTAAACCTTCAATCCAATCAACAACAGTTCTTAAATCATCTAACTCCTTCGTATAATTGTTATTTCCGAAAGCTTCTAAATCTGGAAAATCAATTGGTTGTTCGACAGTTCCTCCATTATGGGAAAAATTAAATTTGACGAAGGCGAAATTATTTTGAATAAAAAACTCCATCATTGTATTAAAGTGACCCCAATCTTTAAAGCCCTTAAATCCATGCGCAAATATTATTACTGGTTTTTGAAGTCCATTCGCTTTAAACCCAAAATCCAACACAATTGGTTTACTGTGTTTTCCTTGAATAATATCGTTTTTAGAAATTAACATCTGAAAACCAAACTTAATAAAAATTCAATTATTTTTTCATAATTGATCCAAAACAAACCAATTCATCTTATTTTGTATAATAAAATTACACACTTTAACAATATTGAAACCGGCTTTTTCTGAAAAAAATAAAATTTTACTTTACAAAAATACAGCTGGGAAATTTACTTCATAAAAATAGCCGATAAAGACTTTAAAAATCTGCTATCGGCTAAATTTATAAATCTAATAAGATAAACCTACATTTTATCTGGCACATTCACCCCTAACAATAACATTGAAGATTTTACAATTACTCCAATTTGCTCAGACAAACACAATCTAAAAGCAACTTTCTGCTTATCTTCTTCTTTTAATATTGATACTGTTTGATAGAAATTATTAAACTCTTTTACCAAGTCGTAAATGTAATTTGCAATAATAGCAGGGCTGTAAGCAATTCCAGCCTCCTTTATTACAGATGGATAATTATTCATCAATTTAATAACCTCTTGCTCTTTAGCATTTATCTCAACATCACTATATTCTTTAGAGAAACCCAATTCTTCAGCTTTCTTTAATAATGATTGAATTCTAGCATGCGCATATTGTATAAAAGGTCCAGTATTCCCATTCAAATCAATTGATTCTGCAGGGTTAAAAACCATTCCCTTTTTAGGATCTACTTTTAACAAAAAGTATTTCAATCCTCCTAAACCAATAGTAGAATACAACTCTTCTCTTTCATTTTCATTCATTCCATCTAAATGACCTCTTTCTTGAGTCATTTCTTTAGCATCAGCAACAATCATTTCCATTAAGTCATCTGCATCTACAACAGTTCCTTCACGAGACTTCATCTTACCTTCTGGCAACTCTATCATCCCATAAGATAGATGATAACAACCTTCAGCCCATTTATACCCTAATTTTTCTAAGATAGTAAACAGTACTTTAAAATGATGGTTTTGCTCATTCCCTACTGTATAAATCAAACCACTCAAATCAGTATGTTTTTTATATCGTTCAATAGCTGTTCCAATATCTTGAGTCATGTAAACAGATGTACCATCACTTCTCAACAATATTTTATCATCTAATTTAGTATGAGATAAATCTGCCCAAACAGAACCATCTTCTTTTTGATAAAATTCTTTTTTAGCTAATCCATCTTCAACAACATCTTTTCCTAATAAATAAGTGTCTGATTCATAATACAACTCATCAAAATCAACCCCCATTGTCTCATACGAAACGTCAAGTCCACTATAAACCCATGTATTCATTTTTTTCCACAAAGCTCTTATTTTCTCATCTCCTTCTTCCCACTTTAGAAGCATCAATTGTGCTTCCTTAAAGATTGGAGCTTCTTTTTCAGCCTCAGCTTTATCCATTCCGCCATCTATCAAATCAGCGATTTCAACTTTATATGCCTTATCAAATTCCACATAGTACTTTCCTACTAAATGATCTCCTTTAAGTCCGGAACTTTCAGGAGTTTCACCCTCACCAAACTTCTGCCAAGCAATCATACTCTTGCAAATATGAATTCCTCTATCGTTTATAATTTGAGTTTTAATAACTTTATATCCGTTAGCTTTTAAAATGTTAGCTACAGAAAAACCTAAAAAGTTATTTCTTAAATGACCTAAATGTAAGGGCTTGTTTGTGTTTGGAGAACAATACTCTACCATAACAGTCTTACTAGAACCAACTGAATGACCATAATTATTAGTCAAAGAAATTTTATTAAAAACTTCGATCCAATAATCTGCTGAAATAGAAAAATTCAGAAATCCTTTAACAACATTAAAAGCCTTAACCTCATTTGTGTTTTCTTGAATATAAGCACCTAAATCTTCGGCAGTTTGTTCTGGTCCTTTTTTAGATGCTTTTAAAAACGGAAATACTACAACTGTTAAATCTCCAGCAAATTCCTTCCTTGTTTGTTGAATTTGAATTTGTTTCAAATTTACATCTGCATCATACAAATGCTTTAATCCTTCAACTACTTTATTAAACAGTATTTTTTCCATTCCTATCTTTTTCGCATAAAAGCGAGTTTATTTTATATTTATTTTCTCTATTGTTTTTGTAAAGTCATTAAGAACATCAAATGCTGTCTCTGCCATTACATTCCCTTTATTATCTAAACATGGGTTAACTTCTACAACTTCTAGACATGCAACCTTACCACTTTCAATTACTTTATTAATGATTTCTTTAATCTCCTTCTGATCAAAGCCTTTAGAAACAGGCGTTCCCGTTCCTTTAGAAATTAAATCACAATCCATACTATCTACATCAAAAGAAATATAAATCAAATCACAATCCCTTAACTTCTCCAAAGTTTCATTTATACAGATATCCATCCCCCTAAACCTAACTTCATCAACTCTGTAATTTTTGACATTATTCTTTTCAATAGCATATTCCTCTGGTTCTTCTGTATCTCTAACCCCAAAATAAACCAGATCACTATGCAAAACTTTTGGAATAATTCCTCCAATATTTTTCAACCCTTCCCACGCTTTATCTGTATCAAGTTTAAGATCGTTTATTTTTCTATCCAAATTATCATCAGCCAAAGCGGCAGCCAAAGGCATTCCATGAACATTACCAGAAGGTGTTGTATATGGAGAATGAATATCTGCATGAGCATCTATCCAAACTACCCCTAACCTCTTTTCAGGAAAAGCAGTTTTAATTCCACTAATTGTTCCTAAAGCAGAAGAATGATCTCCAGACAAAACAACTGGAAATTCATTTTCAGATAAAGACAATTTAACAGCTTCACTCAGTCTTGTACAAACTGTTAAAACTTTACTAATCCGTTTAGCAAATGGAGCATTTTGCTTTTCATAAACCACTTCATTTTCTGTCTCTAAATCATAATAATCGTATCGATTAAAATAATCACTATCTGCATTAATTGCAGCAATTTCAATCGCATCAATTCCTAAATCGGAACCACGAGTTCCTGCACCGATGTCTGATCTGTTCTTAATTATTCTAATCTTATCCATAATCCAAAAATATCTATAAAAATATTTGTTTAAAATTTACTTTTTAAAACATCATTTTAGAGAGTTCAAAGTTATTGAAAATGAATTACATTTTAGTATTAAAGTGTTTCATCTATAACAAAATAGTCTTTGTACTGTAAATCTTAAACCTTACCTATTTTACTCTAAAAATAATGATATATTTGTGGTAAGCGTATTTAAAAGAATTGAGAAATATACTATACATTTTAATAACCATAACTTCCCTATCATTTATTGGTTGTGGAGGAGAATCTGCAGGTAAATCTGAAGGTATAATTGCCTACAAAGTTTCATATCCAAAAATGGATAGAAAAAACTTTATGTATGATTTTATGCCAAAAAAAATGGTTTTAAAATTTAAAGACAACAGATATAAAACATCTTTATCAGCTGGAATGGGAATGTTTAAAACAAATTTCATTATCGATACAGATGAATACCAGTTTTCTCAAATGGTAAAGTTGATTGATAAAAAATACATTGTTACCTTAAAAGGAGATGAGGTTGCAAAATCTATAAATCAATTACCAAAATACAATATAGAACACACTGGAGAGACTAAGAAAATTTTAGATTATGTTTGTGAAAAAGCTATTATTACAGTAGATAATGAATCTAACGATGCATTTACAATTTTCTATACAGACAAAATTTATATCGAAAACCCAAATTCAACCAGCCAGTTTAAAGGTGTTAGTGGAGTAATGTTAGAATACCAATATGAAAAGTATGGTATCTGTATGCGATTTAAAGCTCAAGACATAAAATTTACTACTATTGATGACAGTGAATTTGAAATAGATGCCAGTTATGCTAAAATAACTGAGAAAGCAATGGATAAAGAAATGCAAACTATTTTCGACAGTTTCAAGTAAAAAACCTCCTATAAAGAGTAATTTTCAAACCCAACAATACCCTACATTTATTCACAATCAATTGTTATTTAGTAGCAATTAATCCATCCATATCTGCGTTAGTAATTAATACATTTGGTTATTAGTAATATTATGAAATAATGGGACGGAACGAATACAAGGCGGAAAAGAAATCTGAAAAGCCTAAACCAAAAAAAAAGAGAACCAACATCGCTAACCCTTTTAGTAAGGTGAGTGTTTTTTTTACTGGCTTATTGAACAATGAAAAACTAACCAAATCGGTTGGATTATCTCTATTAGCTTTTTCCGCTTTTCTGTTATTAGCTTTTACTTCATTTTTATTTACCTGGAAAGTTGATCAAAACATCATTAATAACCACTGGAACAATCCTGACATTCAAGTAGAAAACTGGCTAGGAAAGCTTGGTGCTTATACTTCTCATCAGTTTATTTTTAATGGCTTTGGAATTTCCTCTTTTCTTTTTGTATTCCTCGCATTTATTCTTGGTTTTAGAGTTTTATTCAAATCGAACCTTTTGTCGATAGGAAAGTCTTTTAAATATTCTATTTTCTCTATTGTTTGGCTTTCAATAGCCCTAAATTACATTTTGCCATCCACTCCAATTTTAGGTGGCTCTTTTGGTTTTCATACCAATTTTTGGTTAGGAAGTACTATTGGTAATATTGGTGTTTTACTCTTTTTAGTTTTGTCAGGATTAATCTTCTTGGTTTTTAATTTTGATATCTCATTCAACTTTTTACCAGCTAAAAAAGAAATAAATAAAGATGATGAATCTTTAGACCAAATTCAAGACTTAAGAACTGTAAACAATACTATTAAAGAAGATAATATTCCTGCAAAAGAAGAAACAAATTTTGAATATGAACCACAGGAAAAAGAAACAACTAATGAATTCGTTTCTGAAAAATTTAATGAAACTATTATAGAACCTATTACAAAAGTTAAACTTGAAATAGAAGAAACTACTGAAAAACCTATTGTAGAGTTAACAACAGATTTTATACCCACCCCACAAAAATCACCTGATGATGAAGTCGAGTTTTCTGTAGAAGAGCTAGAAAATAAAGATGAAATTTTAAGTGATAAAGAAATCAATAGAAAAGCTAAAGATTTTGGCGAATATGATCCAACTTTAGATTTATCTTCCTATCGTTTTCCACCAATTGATTTATTAAAAGATTTTGGAGATACTCAAAAAAGAGTTTCTACAGAAGAATTAGAAGCTAATAAAAATAAGATATTAGAAACTCTTGCTAACTACAAAATTAAGATCGCAAGTATTAAAGCTACTGTTGGACCAACAGTTACTTTATATGAAATTGTTCCTGAAGCTGGAATTCGTATTTCTAAAATTAAAAACTTAGAAGATGATATTGCCTTAAGTTTAGCAGCATTGGGTATTCGTATTATTGCTCCAATCCCTGGAAAAGGAACAGTTGGTATTGAAGTTCCAAACCAAGATCCAGAAATTGTTTCTATGAAAACAGTTGTAGCTTCCGATAAGTTTCAGAATGCAAAAATGGAATTACCGGTTGTTTTAGGGAAAACAATTACTAATGAAACTTATGTTTTTGATTTAGCTAAGATGCCACATTTATTAATGGCAGGAGCAACAGGGCAAGGTAAATCTGTTGGATTAAATGCTGTTTTAACATCTCTATTATACAAGAAACACCCTTCCCAATTAAAATTTGTTTTAATAGATCCAAAAAAAGTAGAATTAACACTGTACAATAAAATTGAAAGACACTACTTAGCAAAAATTCCAGATACTGAAGAAGCAATTATAACTGATAATGATAAAGTAATTAATACCCTAAACTCTCTTTGTATAGAAATGGATCAAAGGTATGATCTTTTAAAAAATGCTATGGTTCGTAACATAGTAGAATACAATGCTAAATTTATTGCAAGGAAATTAAATCCTGAAGATGGTCATAAATATTTACCTTACATTGTTTTGGTTATTGATGAATTTGCTGATCTTATTATGACTGCAGGTAAGGAAGTTGAAACTCCTATTGCACGTTTGGCTCAATTAGCTAGAGCAATTGGAATTCATTTAATTATTGCAACACAACGTCCTTCTGCAAATATTATTACGGGGATTATTAAGGCTAACTTCCCAGGCAGATTAGCATTTAGAGTTACTTCTGGAATTGATTCTAGAACCATTTTAGACTCAAGCGGTGCGGATCAATTAATTGGTAGAGGTGACATGCTAATCTCTCAAGGCAACGACTTGGTAAGGGTACAATGTGCTTTTGTTGACACTCCTGAAGTTGAAGCTATTTGTGATTTTATTGGAGAACAAAGAGGTTATCCTGAAGTATTTACTTTGCCTGAGTATGTTGGTGAATCTGCAACTGGTGGAAGTGGCACTTTTGATGGTGAAGATAGAGATGCCCTTTTTGATGATGCTGCAAGAATGCTAGTAACTCACCAACAAGGCTCAGCTTCTTTATTGCAAAGAAAAATGAAAATAGGATACAATAGAGCTGGTCGTTTAATTGACCAAATGGAAGATGCTGGAATAATTGGACCTTCTGAAGGAAGTAAGGCTAGACAAGTTTTAATTACTGATTTAGACAGTTTGGAACAGTTATTGAGCGCTCTTCCACAATAACATGCTGTGCATGAAATAAATAATTATTTACTAAAATATAATTTACTAAAAAATGAAAAAAATATTAACCGTAGCATTAACAACACTAATTAGTTTAGGTAGTTTTGCTCAAGAAGTAGATGAAAAAGCAAAAGGGATTTTAGATAATTTAAGTGCTAAAACAAAAGCTTATAAAACTATTAAAGCTGATTTCAAATTCACTATCAATAATAAATCTGAAGGTCTGAACGAAACTCAAACTGGTAAAATTCAAATTAAAGGAAATAAGTATTTTTTATCTATTGCCGGACAAGATGTAATGTCTGATGGTAAAACTATTTATACGATTTTAAAAGATGCAGAAGAAGTTCAGATTAATGGAATACCTGATGAAGATGAAGAAGATTTTATAAGTCCTAATAAAATATTTACTTTATATGAAACAGGTTTTAAATACAAATATGTAAAAGAAGAAAAAGGAGAACATATCATTAATCTTTACCCAAAAAAAGCTGAGGAAAAAGACTTTCATCGAATTGCCCTTTACATTAACAAAGTTAAAAATCAAATTGGTAGCGTTAAAATATTTGGAAAAGATGGTTCTATAACAACTTATAATATTTCAGCATTTACTGCAGACTCTATTATTTCAGATTCAAAATTTACTTTTAACAAAACAAATCATCCAAATTATGAGGTTGTTGATTTGAGAGATTAATCAATACAACATCTTGTAAACTAAAATTGCCCCGCTACTAACGGGGCAATTTTACAAGAAAGAGGTAACGTCTTTCACTCTTTAAAGCTTAAGACTACTATAAAGACGAAAAGAACTATCAAAAAGTTGCTTAGTCGATAATAAATTTATTTCTGTAGTACAAAGTAACTCTTTGGAAGAGTTATATTATCAAATGTTGCAAACTGAACATAGGTAAACAACTCATTATTTAGATGTCCATACATTCTATCTATATCAAACTCATACTCTACGTCATCATTACTCTTAACCTCTCTGAAATTTGGCATATGGTACAATACAATCTTGTTAACAATTCCATCTAACTCTTTAACTTCTATTGTGATAAATGGAGGAGAAGCAATTGTAGAATCGATTTTGGCTTGTTTAGATTCGACATCAATCATCTCATAATATATACTTTTATAACGCTCTACATAATCTATTAATTGATCAGAATTAGCTTTTAATGGAACAACACTTCCTATCTCAAATAAAGAAAATACACCATCCTTGTTATTAATATAAAAAGATTCTTCTGGAGTTTCATGATAAGTTATTTCTATACTTTTAATTTTTTCAGGTAAAGCTTTAAACACAACAGCATCTCTCCATTGAGCAGACTCCGTAAAAAAACGAGATGTTAAGTAACCATAATTTCCAGGAATGTACATTATAAATGGTACAGATGATTTTACTCCTTCCGTTTCTAAAATCATATAAGTTCCTTGATGATCCAAAGTAGCTCCGCCCACATAGTAAATTTTACTTGGTTTATCTCCACCTTCATAAATTTCTACCTTGGTAGCACTTGTCGCTATTTGTTTTATTACATTATTTTGAGCAGATTTTGGAACAGGTGAACGAACTTCAATTCTACTAAAAGTTTTCATTAAAAGCCTAACATTATCAGGCCGTGCTAAGTACTTCCCATCTACCATCCAAGTGTTTTTAGATTTTGAAAGTGTTACTGACTGTCCTTTAGCATCAACCATAAATATTTTATCAATAGCATCTGTATTTTTTATAGCAAAGCCAGATTTCTCCTCTTTATTACTCCCTAAAGTTCCTGCGCTCTTATTTATAAAGAAGTATACCGCAATAGCAGCCAACAAGACAAGTAATAGAATTAATATTTTGTTATTTTTCATATTTTTCGCGAATTAATCCCATCTAAAAAACTTAGAATGAGTTGTTATTTTGTAAATTTTTTCTTCCTATCGAAGTAATGAGCTAATCCAAACAATAATATTAGACCAATTGGTAAAATAGTATTAATCAGTTGCCATTCGAATTTGTCATTTTTAAGAAGGGTTTTATCTAATAATCTAATTTTAAGCTTCTTAGATCTTACTGTCATTAAGCCACTATCATCACACAAATAACCCATTACATTTAGCATGAAATCTTTATTTCCAAACTCTTGTCTTGTATATCTATCTACTCCCAATTCTAAAAACTCTCCTGTACGTCTATTAACATGATTTTTTGCGATGTCTCCATCTGCAATAACAATCATCTTATTTTCGACACTTTCCTCCTTAAAGCTAATTTCGTTAGCTCCTTTTAATTGAGGAGTTATTCTATTCTTAAATACAGATTCAAACTTTCCCTCTAAAAGTATAGCTACAACCTGATGTCCAGCGTTAAATTTGGATGGGTCTGGTTCAAATCGCAGCATTTCTAATCCGATTCTTGTAGGAGCGCTACTGACCTTAGAATATTGAGATGTTTTTAAAAGACCTGTTTTTCTAATCCCTTTTTTAGCAATAGTATCTATCGTACTAACAAACTCTCCTTTAAGTGCATTTAAATTATTTACAATTGGATGGTTATTAGCTGGTGTTAACAATGGAAAAAAGAACCATGGTAATATTTCTTGTTTTGGTTTACCTCCAACCATTCCAGTAACCATTGGAATGGGAGCACATTGTACATCCTGAACAATATTTGTATTAACTCTAACACCATAAGTAAACAACTGATCATCTAAATTTAAATCCAATGGAATAGCCATTGTTACATTATCACGAAGTAAACTATCCATACTTGCAAGAACAGGGTCAATTAACCAAACAACTCTCCCTCCATACATTACATATTGATCAATAATAAATTTATCCTTTTCAGAGAATTTATCCATCGGTCGAGCAATAATTATAGACTGATACTTAACTTTCACCCTAAAAGCTTTGTTACTGTCAATTATTACTCGTTCAGTTAGACTATTTAATTGTCCGTTTAATTCAATTCTATCTACAGCATAAAATTCTGCTAAAGACTCTGCTAAAGATGCTGTCTCTAACTTATCCAACTCTCCGTGCCCCTCAATAAAGGCAATTTTCGGAACATCTGTTCTTGTTAAACTATTGATGGCATTAGCTATTTCATACTCCAACGATTCTATAGAACTATTAAGCATTCCTTCTTGCTGAGCACCAATTTGACTTTTTAAAAGCTGAATTGGTAATTCTTTTCCCCTGTAAAGAAAAACTGCCCCAGGCCAAATTATCTTATTACTAAAACCATCATTTGATCTTTCTGATAAATCAGTAGGTCGTAAACCTTGCTTATACAACTGCTTGTATATTTCTTCCGTAATTTTATCGTCCTCACTTTCTGCTGGATTAATAAACTCATACTCTAAATTTCCATTAGAATAAGCTCTAAACTCATCCAACATTTCTTTTGTTTCATCCCGCAAACGTTTATACCCTGCAGGAAATTCTCCCTCTAAATAAACCTTAACATAAATAATATCATCAATATTTTCTGCAAGCTCTTGACTTGTCTTAGATAAGGTAAATCGTTTTTCTGAAGTTAAATCAAAACGTTCAAAAGCAAAGGATCCAACATAATTAACTAACAGAATAATAATTAATCCAACAATCAAGAAGGTAAGATCCTTCTTTCTATTTACAGCGCTCTTCTCTACCATTTTCTGCTACTTAATGCTGTTTTAGTAAATATTAAAAATAAAAATATTACACTTAAAAAATAGGTGACATCTCTTGTATCGATCACACCCCTACTCATAGATACATAATGCTCATTAATACCTAATTTCATAATCAAATCATCAACAGCCCCAAAATACTCTAGCGCACTAATCGATTCAAAACCAACATAACAGAAGAAACATAGAAATACAGCAACAATAAAAGAGATTATTTGATTATTTGTAATTGAACTAGCAAAAACACCAATAGCAACAAAAACACTCCCTAAAAACAATAGACCAAAGTAAGAACCAACTGTACCTCCAAAATCAATATTACCAACAGGGTTACCTAATTGATAAACTGAATAAAAATAAACTAATGTTGGCAACAAGGAAAATAATACCAAAGTAAAACCAGCAATGTATTTTGCAAATACAATTTGAAAATCTGTTAATGGCTTAGTTAGTAAAAGCTCTATGGTTCCGGTTCTACTTTCTTCAGCAAATAAACGCATTGTAATAGCCGGGATTAAAAACATAAAAACCCATGGGGCAACATAAAAAAGTGAATCGATATTGGCATAACCACTGTCTAATACATTTGTTCCTCCCGGAAAAATCCACATCATTAAACCAATTGTAGTCAAAAACACAACGACAACTATGTAGCCAATTAGAGAACCTAAAAAACTTCTTATTTCTTTATTAATTAATGTTAGCATTTCTTGTTTTTCTGA
The DNA here is from genome assembly GCA_913048175.1 of uncultured Flavobacteriales bacterium. Lineage (GTDB taxonomy): Bacteria > Bacteroidota > Bacteroidia > Flavobacteriales_E > Vicingaceae. The sequence goes on from CAJWVX010000015.1 coordinate 14,032, forward strand.
AAGAGAACAAATTTAACACTTTTTAAATGATGTGGTTGCTAAAAATTGTTAAACGACACGTTTGAGTTTATAAGTGGTAAATAACACAAATTGTTTTATTTGTAACATTTTTTTATATTATTAAAATAATTGTAATATTGCATTTCAATATATTAATTAAGGTAATGATTATATTAAAGTTTGGGGGAACATCAGTAGGGTCTGTAGAAAGAATTCGAGAGGTTGCAAATCTATCTAACAACACTCAAAGAAAAGTGGTAGTACTATCTGCAATGTCAGGAACCACTAATAGTTTAATAGAAATTGCAGAATACCTCTATAAAAAGAATCATGATAGTGCAAATGAAGCTATAAACAAATTGGAACTAAATTATTATGAGGTAACTAATAAATTATTCTCAACTACAGAATATAAAAAAAAAGGCATAGATCTTATTCAGTCACACTTTAGTCACATTAAATCATTTACTCAAGATATGTTTACTCTTTTTGAAGAGAAAGCAATTTTAGCACAAGGCGAATTAATATCTACTGCTTTATTACATTACTATTTTAATGAACAAAAAATAGAGTCTGTTTTAATCCCTGCGCTTAATTTTATGAGAACAGATAAAGATGGTGAACCTGATCTATTCTATATTAAAGAGAATATCAATAGAGAAATTGATCTGCATCCGAATAATACAATCTTTATAACTCAAGGATTTATTTGTAGAAACGCATTTGGAGAAATAGACAACCTTAGGCGAGGTGGAAGTGACTATACAGCTTCTTTAGTTGGCGTGGCTTGTGAAGCTGAAGAAATTCAAATTTGGACAGATATTGATGGCATGCATAATAATGACCCTCGATTTGTAGAAAATACGACTCCCTTATCGAATTTATCTTTTGATGAGGCAGCTGAATTGGCTTATTTTGGCGCAAAAATATTACACCCAGCAAGTATTCAACCTTGTAAGGTTGCAAATGTGCCAGTTCGATTAAAAAACACTTTAGAGCCAAAAGCTCTAGGAACTTTAATTAGCTCAAAAGTAAATGGTAGTGGAATTAAATCGATAGCTGCAAAAGATCGTATAACAGCCATAAAAATAAAAAGTGGCCGCATGTTATTAGCTCATGGATTTATGAGGAAAGTTTTTGAAATATTTGAAACCTATAAAACTTCAATAGACATGATTACAACTTCTGAAGTGGCAGTTTCTGTAACTATTGATGACACAAAATATCTAAACGATATTGTAGATGAGTTGAAGAAATATGGCACAGTAGAAATTGATAAAGACCTTTCTATAATTTGTGTTGTTGGTGATTTTATAGCTGAGAGCAAAGGCTATGCATTTAGGGTTATGGAATCACTTCAAAACATATCTATAAGAATGATCTCTTATGGAGGGAGCCGACACAATGTAACTTTATTAGTAAATACTTCTGATAAAAAAGAAGCATTAAATTCTTTACACCAAAATCTTTTTAACCGTGTTTAATACTCAAGAAATAGCCCGTTTTAAAGAGACACCTACTCCATTTTATTATTACAAATTAGAGTTGTTGGAAGAGACACTAAACGCGGTAAAAAAAGCATCATCATTATATGATTACCATATTCATTATGCTTTTAAAGCTAATACTAATACTGAAATATTAGAGCTAATTCAAAAAAATGGATTAGGTGCAGATTGTGTTAGTGGAAACGAAGTAAAAAAAGCAATTGAGTGTGGTTTCACTTCTGAGCAAATTGTTTTTGCTGGTGTAGGAAAAACGGATGCTGAAATTAATATAGCTTTAGATCATAACATCTTTTGCTTTAATTGCGAATCAATTCCAGAGTTGGAGGTTATTAATGAACTGGCAGCTGTAAAAGGTAAAACAGCTCAAATTGCATTAAGAATAAATCCTAATGTTGCTGCAAATACACACGCTTACATTACCACCGGATTAGAAGAAAACAAGTTTGGAATTAACATGTGGGAATTGGAAGATGTTTTAGTTGCCTTAGCTGATATGAAAAATGTAAACCTTATTGGTTTGCATTTTCATATTGGTTCTCAGATAACCGATTTAAACGATTTTAAAGGCTTATGCCTTCGTGTAAATGAAATTCAAGAATGGTTTTATGAACGGCAAATTATTGTAAAACACATAAACGTTGGTGGAGGTTTAGGTATAGATTACGAAAACCCAATGGAAAATCCAATACCAGATTTTAATGCTTTCTTTAAAGTATTTAAAGATTTTATAGAACTTAGACATCAACAAGAATTGCATTTTGAATTAGGGAGGTCTATTGTTGGACAATGTGGCACTTTAGTAAGTAAAGTGCTGTATGTTAAAAATGGAGTGAAAACCAATTTTGCAATTATTGATGCTGGCATGACAGAACTAATAAGACCTGCTTTATATCAAGCAGTTCATTCTATAGAAAACCTAACAAGTAACTCTAGTAAAATAAAGCGCTATGATGTTGTTGGGCCAATTTGTGAATCGTCTGATTGTTTTGGTAAATCGTTAATGCTATCTAATACAAAGCGAGGCCATTATATAGCAATCCATTCTTGTGGTGCCTATGGCGAAGTTATGGCATCTCAATATAATTTGAGAGATTTAGTAAAAGCGGTTTATTGATTTACATCTCAATAAAAAGTATCTTTGTTTGCTACTATTAATATTGAAACTAATGAAAGTTCTATTTATAACCATTACGATCTTCCTAAATGGACTATCTTTATACGCTCAAAACGATTCAAGCTCGTATTCTTTTTTTGTTGCAGGCCACACATATGGAGCTCCGGGAGTTAACAACATAGGTTTACACCCACCTTTCAAACAAAAGTTTAATTATATTCAAAGCCGGTCCGAAATAAAATTTGGCATTCTTACAGGTGACATAGTTTCCGCAAATCCTGTTGCCCAAGATTGGGATGAAGTAGATACTGATATTAATACGCTTGGCCTTCCAGTTTACTTCGCTGTTGGGAATCATGACATGGAAAATAGACCTATATATGAAAGTCGATATGGAATTACATATTACCATTTCATCTATCAAAACGATTTATTTATTGTGTTAGACCCAAACATTGATGCATGGAGTATCACAGGCGTTCAGAAACAATTCGTAGAAGATATCCTCATAAATAATGCTTCAACAACAGAAAACATATATGTTTTCTTTCATCAGATCTTATGGAAAGAAACCAATAATCAGTTTAATTATATATTTTGGAATTCTAGTGCAGGCAGGGGGAGTTCTGTTAATTTTTGGTCGGAAATAGAACCGTTATTCAGAAGCCTTCCTAACGAAGTTTTTATGTTTGCTGGTGATCTTGGAGCTAGCTGGTCATCCGACATAACCTATGACAAATATAATAACATAACACTAATTGCTACTGGAATGGGTCACCCTGATGGAGAAAATTTTATTGTTGTAAATGTAGACTCAAATAAAACTGTTGATTATGATTTAATTTGTTTGTCAGATACCAATATGAATTGTCTTGGAGATTTAACAGATTATTTGGTAGTAGATCATATTGTTGGTGTAGAGAACGTTTATGACGAAAACATTTACAGCTATTCAATTTACCCAAATCCTGCAACAAATCAAATAACTATTTTAACTGAAAACTTAAAAGAAACTAGACTACAACTATTTAATACTCAAGGTAAATTAATTCTTGAAAAAAAACTCATTTCACAAATTGAATATATAGTTGACATTTCGAATATTCCTAAAGGAATATATCTATTAAAAGTATTTAACGATTCCAATCAATCGACTAGCAAACTACTTTTAAAATAAATTAAAAACAAGCAACCTACAAATGGTTAATGCAATTTAAGAGATTTAGTGAAGCCGATTTATTGATTTACATCTCAATAAAAAAAGTAATTTCGTTACTCTATCTATTATTGAAATTGAAACGAAAAAAAACATATCTATTAATTATTGTTATTTTTTTTAGCAGTTTGGGATTCATCTTTTGTTCAAACTATATGTTAAAACTATTTTTTAGCAAAAAAATATGGGCACACAAAATAAATACTGTTGATAGATTAAATAAAGCTAAAACTGAATTTAAAGGATTAGAACTTGATGTTGTATTTTATAATGATAGTAATTATTTTGATGTAAATCACCCCCCAACTCCTTCTACAAATCTATCTCTAAAATCCTATTTATCAAACCATGATAAAGCTATAAGTAATCAATATTGGATTGACTTTAAAAACCTTAATAATTCAAATAAAAAAGAGTCTTCGAATCATATTATTAGATTAATATCAGAATACAAAATTGAAAAAAGTAAGATTATAGTTGAATCCACAGAGCCATTACCTCTAAAACAGTTTAGTAATAATAGTTTAAAAACAGCTTATTATTTACCCTCAAACCTTAGAAAAATAGATTCAAATCACCTTAGAACTGAATTAAATAGAATTCAAGAAAATATTACAAACCACAAACCAAGTTACATTTCTTCAGACTATAGAAATTATTTAATCTTAAAAGAACGTTTCCCTAAATACAAGAAACTATTTTGGTTTACAGGCTATGGTTCTACCAACATTTTTGTTGCAAGATTCTTTTTATGGAATATTTTACTTGATGATAACGTTGATGTTTTATTGATTCCTTTTAATGAATAATGAACTTAATTAAAACTATTTTAAAGGCGTTGCATTGGATTTATCCGCTACCAATTTTGGTGTCAGCCATTACGCCTATTATCATTAACCTATTTGTAGATTATAATTTATTTGATAGTCGATTAATTATCATAAACTTGGCTTGGATATCAATTTTTTCTATCCCAATTGCTCTATCTAAAAACAGATTTGTTTACTTAAGTATTTGTTCTCTTTTTTTTACCATTGGCTTTATTGAAACAATTCATTGGATCATTCTGAAAGGACCAATAACAACAACTAGTCTTTTAGTTGTAGCCAATACAAACATGCAAGAATCCATTGAATTCTTAGATTTAAAAGGATCTTTTGAATTATTAATTTTAGTTCCTTACACAATTTTATTTCTCTACCTGCTAAAACGAAACCCAACTTATTCTAAATCAAAGAACCAATCATTAATTGTAGTTTTCATATTGATACTCTCTGTTGGTTTTATTTCTGAAAACGCTCTTAAAGGTAGACTCGTCAGAAAAGGGATTCCAACAATTGCTAAAGTCACGTTTTCATTTATTGAAGAAATAAAGCTTTATCAAGAAGTTTTAGAGGAGAACCATCCTTTAAAAGTAAACGCACAATTGATTGATCAATCAAACAAGCAAACAGTTATTTTAGTTATTGGAGAATCAACTAACAGAAATCATTTATCATTATATGGATCAAAAAGAAAGACTACTCCAAGACTAGATAAAAGAGCTGATCTAACTGTATTTAAAGATGTAGTTTCTCCTTACTCAAATACTATAAATTCTGTTTTAACTATTCTTTCTGAATCTAACTTAGAAGAGAACCTTCCACTAAATAAAAGTGTTGATGCAATTGATATTTTTCATTCAGCAGGTTTTAAAACCTTTTGGATATCTAATCAATCTCCAGTTGGAGTATGGGATAATTTAGTTACTGTGTTCGCTAAAAAATCTGATCATTGCGATTTTGTAAATCTAGTAAGTAATTCCTCTTTCGAATCTACCTTGAACACTTCATTAGATGAAAAATTATTTTCTCCTTTTCAAAAATCATTAAGCGACTTTTCTAACAACAAACTGATAATTCTTCATTTGATGGGAAACCATTCTAAATACAAAAAAAGATATCCTTCAAATTATGAAATATTTCAAGGTGAAGGTGACCATGAAGAGACAATTGCAGCATATGACAATTCTGTTTTATACAACGATTTTATAGTTGATAGTTTAATTCGGATGGTTGAAAAAAAAGAAAATGAATCCATATCCTTAATTTACTTATCTGATCATGGAGAAAATGTTTATGATGAAGACAACAAGGTTGGTCATGATTTTGTTAAAAACCTACCAAAGTCTCATGTTGAAATTCCTTTTATTGTCTGGTTGTCGGATAAATACAAAAGAATCAATCCTGAAAAACTAAAAAGTATAAAAAACAATAAAGATACTCCATTTGTAACAGATAATCTTTTCCATTGTTTGATGGATTTGAGTAATATTAAAAGCTCTTATTTTAAGCCAAAGAAAAGTATCTTTAATAAAAATTTTGATGTTTCTAGAAAAAGAATCTTAGAAGATGGTCGAGATTATGATCAGTAAATCTAAAAGACTAAAATCTCGTCATAAACTCGTTTAACAGGCAAACCCATTACATTAAAGTAAGAACCGTTTATTTTTTCAATTCCAATATACCCAATCCATTCTTGAATACCATAACTACCTGCTTTATCAAAAGGCTCATATTTATCTATATAATACTCTATCTCTTCTGATGACAAATCTTTAAAATCCACTTCGGTAACATCATAAAAAGTATGTTGCTTTTCTTTTGAAAGTAAGGTTACTGCAGTAATCACTTCATGCTTATTTCCTGATAATTTACCAAGCATTTTAATTGCATCAGACCTATCAGTTGGTTTTCCAATAATTTCATCAGCTAAACAAACAATAGTATCAGAAGTTAAAACCAAATCATTCTTTTGTAAATCTTGCTTAAAGGCACTTGCCTTTAATTCACTTAAAAAAACAGCAACTTCTTCTTTTTGTAATTCTGGAGGATAAATCTCTTCAATCTCTTTTGTTTTGATTTCAAATTCAAAACCCAATTCCTTTAAAAGATTTTGTCTTCTTGGCGATTTAGAAGCCAGTATGATATTCCAAGATATATTTTCTTTAATCATTATAATTTAATTATCAAATAGTAGAATAACAAAGTGTAACCCACACCTGCTATCATAATAAACTTCATGCTTATACTTAATTTATGATAATCGATTTTCAGATTTGCTAATTTCAGTTTATAAACCACATATATTAAGGGGATTTGAACTGTAAACAAAAGATACATCACTGTTATTAATGCCCTAGTTTGTGCTTTTACTAATTCGGCATCTTCTCCCCCCGGATTTTCTGACATTTGTAAATATTGTAAATATCCGATCATAGCTATCATTACAAGACCTAATCCTTGAGCAATAATTTTAGCTTTGGCTTTACCGTAAACAACGGATAAAGTGTTACTAGCATATTTTTTATCTCCGTCATAATCTTCTATATCTTTTATAATTTCTCTTACCATTGAACTGATAAAGGCAAAAAATGAAAAAGCTAAAACCCAATACATTATAATTTTAAGTGTTGCAACTAAAGCAAACTCTACCTCCTCAAAAGGAGTATATTCTTCTAACCTAAAAAGTAACGCATTCACTGTATCATCAACTGCAGCATGCTGCAAAACAATCTCATACAACCCCGCCACAAAAGGAACTAATGCAGCTAATAAGGCAACAACAACATTCCCAATTATAACTTGTTTTTTAAACATTGTAGAGTAATACCATAAAGCTCCAGCTGATAATATTTGTATAAAAACAAGTTTCCAATTTCCTAAGGTATAAGCTAAATAAGCACCTATTAAAATAGCAATAGTATTTATTACAATATGTGCTCCCATAGCAACTCTTCGCTTTATGTATTTCCCAACAACAATCTTATCTGGCCTATTTACTCTATCGACTTTAACATCAAAATAATCGTTAATAATATAACCTGCGGCTGCAATCATTGTAGTAGATAAACTCAATAAAAAGAAATGGATTTCAGTCATCTTTAATCCAACATTCGGAATATCTTGACCTCCAGAAAAATTAAAAATTATAGGGTAAATAATACCCCATCGAATTGCGTACTGAGTTAACACAATAATGATTAAATTAGGCAAACGAATTAATTTTATAAAAGCTATTATCGGATTCATATAATTTTCTATTATCGTAAAAGTATAAAAAGTAATTAAGTGTTATTGAAATTATGTAATTAAGTTTATGTTTAACTCCTTAATTCATTACCTTATCGCCTTATTACCAAAAAACTTTTACCTTTAAACTTTTACTTATAAAATCAGACCTAAAGTTGGATATCCATCAAATACTACTAAAATATTGGGGACATAATAATTTCAGACCTTTGCAGGAAGATATTATTAATTCTGCTTTAGAAGGTAAAGATACACTAGCACTATTGCCTACTGGTGGCGGAAAATCGATTTGTTTTCAGATCCCTGCAATGGCAAAAGATGGTATCTGTATTGTGGTTTCTCCACTTATTGCATTGATGAAAGATCAAGTGCAAAACTTGGTAAAGCGAAATATAAAAGCTGTAGCTATCTATTCAGGAATGACCCGAAGAGAAATTGATATTACCTTAGACAATTGCATTTACGGAAATATTAAGTTTTTATATATATCTCCTGAAAGGATAGAAACAGACATTTTTAAGGCCCGTTATAAAAAAATGAAGGTTAATTTGATTGCGATTGATGAAGCTCATTGCATATCTCAATGGGGTTATGATTTTAGACCTTCTTATCTAAATATTGTGAAGCTAAAGGAAGAAAACCCAGCTATACCATTTATGGCTCTGACAGCAACAGCAACTCCAGAAGTAGTTATTGACATTCAAAAACAACTTCAATTTAAAACAGAAAATGCATTGCAAAAGAGTTTTGAGCGAAAAAACTTAGCTTATGCTGTTTTAAAAGAAGAGGATAAAAAAAATAGACTTTTAAAAATATTAAATTCAGTTAAAGGAACTTCAGTAGTTTATGTAAGAAGTAGAAAAAAGACAAAAGAAATTGCCTTATTTCTACAAAGGAATGGAATTGACTCAGATTTTTATCATGCAGGATTAAGTAATGATGAAAGAACTTTAAAACAAAGTAATTGGATAAATGACACTACAAGAGTAATTGTTTCTACCAATGCTTTTGGAATGGGCATAGACAAGCCCAACGTAAGATCGGTAGTTCATATTGATTTGCCTGACTCTTTAGAAGCTTACTTTCAGGAAGCAGGACGAGCGGGGAGAGATGAAGCTAAGGCGTTTGCAATTTTATTATTTGAAGAAGCTGACAGAATTGATTTAGAACAGCGTATTGTAAATAGTTTTCCAGAAATTGAAACTATAAAAAAAGTTTATCAATCATTAGCCAACTTCTTTCAAATACCAATTGGTGCAGCATTAAACGAAAGTTATTCTTTAAATATTTTAGAGTTTAGTGAACGATACAACCTTTCTATCTATGCTGTTTACAATTGCTTAAAATTCTTAGAAAAAGAAGGTTATCTTATTTTATCAGAATCAAACTATAATGCTTCAAGAATTAAGTTTGAAGTAAATAAAGATGTGCTTTATGAGTTTCAAGTAAAGAACACTAAATTAGATTTATTTATTAAAACTTTACTAAGATCTTACACTGGTTTGTTTGAGAATTTTGCTAAAATTGATGAATTTGAAATTGCTAAAAGATTAAAGACAACCAAGGAAAAAGTAACTAAAGGTTTACAATACTTAAGTCATTTAGAGATTATCTCTTATTTAGAGCAAACCAATCAACCACAACTCACTTACTTAACGGAGCGTTTAAATGTAACAGATATTTCTATTTCTGCCAAACACTATCATGATAGACGTGAGATTGCCATTAAGAAGATGGAAAGCGTAATTTACTTTGCAACTGCTAAACACAAATGTAGAAGTGAAATTCTTTTAAATTATTTTGGCGAAAAAGATGTTTACCGATGTGGAGTTTGCGATGTTTGCCTTGAAAGAAATAAATTAGACTTAAGTGATGTTGAATTTAGTGCAGTATCTGATCAAGTAAAAAAAATAGTGCAAAAAGAACCCTCACCTATTACACAAATTGTAACTAAAATAGATGGTGTAAGAGATGATAAGACCATTAAAGTAATTCAATGGTTAATGGAAAATGACAAATTAGTATCAAACAAAGAAAACCTTTTGGAATGGAGAAAATAACATGGCAAACCAAAGCATTTAAAAATCTAACAGTAGATGAATATTTTGAAATCATCTTTCTTAGAACCGAAATTTTTGTAGTTGAACAAGATTGTCCCTATCAAGAAGTAGATGAAAAAGACAGACAGTCTTTCCATCTATTTGGCAGAGCAGGAAATGGAGATGTAGTTGCTGTCACAAGAGTTTTACCTCAAGGAATATCTTATGATGAAGTTTCTATTGGTAGAGTAGCTTTAAAGAAATCTTATAGAGGACATGGAATTGCTGACACCTTAATGATTGAATCATTTAACTTTGTTAAAAAAGAATTTGGAGAGGTTCCTATTCGTATTTCTGCCCAAGAATACTTACTTAACTACTACAACAAACATGGCTTTAACCAAGTTGGAGAAATGTATTTAGAAGATGATATTCCTCATTTAGAAATGCTTAAATCAGTTTAGTAATATGTTAGATTTTACTACAGAAGCCATAGAAGATTTAGAAATAATGTATTGTACTATTAAAAATTATCCTGATAATTTAGAATTTTTATTTGGTATTGAATTAGCTGACAATATGGAAATTGATCGATTAATTGAAGCTTTCAAAGAAAATAATTTAATCGTATCCATTGATAAAAAGCACATTAATATTCCCGCATCAGAATTCAATACAAAAGAAGATTTACAAAAACTTGTAAATTGTATTAGGTTGTGTGTAAGTTTTTAGAAGGTTTACCATCTAATATTGATAATGCTTCTTCACAAAAATTGTCTATAATATTAAAAAAAACAAAAAAAGGAAGCTAAATCTGATTATAAATGACAATAAAATCTCTAAAAGCCCACAAATAATCATATCTTGATAAAAAAGGTATCTATGATTAAAATAAAAGTTTTTGACGCAGCAAATAAACCAGACAATATAGAAAAGGTTGAAATTGTAAATTTCCTATCTGAACATTTACAAGAGTATGGGGATCCAAAGGAAGACATTAAAAAAGCTATAGACTATTCAGTAAAAGAATTCACTTCATTTGGTGGATTTACTATGTTAATTATGGATGATAATGTAATTGTAGGAGCTACCGTCATTAATCAAACGGGTATGGGAGGATACATACCCGAAAACATACTTGTTTATGTTGCTACCCACAAAGACTACAGAGGCAAGGGCTTAGGAAAAAATCTGATGCAAAAAGCAATAGACTATTCTAAAGGAGATATTGCACTGCATGTGGAAGCAAATAATCCAGCAATACATTTATATGAAAAACTTGGATTTACGAATCCATACTTAGAAATGCGTTTAAAAAAATAGTATGGCAGAACTACTGATTTCAGCAAAAAAAATTCAAAACAACATCAAATACTTGAGCGATTATTTTCAAGCCAACAATATTCATTGGAGCCTTGTAACTAAAGTGTTTTCTGGTGACAAAGAGTTTCTAAAGCACGTGTTAACTGATGATATAATTAAAAAGATTGATTCTGTTGGCGACTCGCGTCTTACCAGTTTAAAAAATTTGAAAGAGGTTAATCCAGGTATGCGAACAATTTATATTAAACCTCCAGCAAAAATGTATGCAGATGAGATTATCAAGTATGCTGACATTTCTCTAAATAGTTCATTTACAACTATTATGGCATTAAATAAAGCCGCAAAAAAGGTAAATAAGATTCACCAAATTATAATAATGGTTGAACTTGGTGAATTAAGAGAGGGAGTAAAACGAACCGAATTAATGAGTTTTTATGAGAAAGTATTTCAGCTTTCTAATATTAACATTATCGGTATAGGATCAAATTTAGGTTGTATGTATGGAGTAGAACCAACCTATGACAAATTATTGCAACTATCACTTTATAAAGAACTTATCTCTGCAAAATTCAATAAGGATTTAAAATATGTTTCTGGTGGCACATCGATTACACTTCCACTTATTGAGAACAGTGCAATTCCTAAAGACATAAACCACTTCCGTATTGGTGAAGCTGTATTTTTTGGAATAAGCCCTTTAAACAATAAACAGTTTAAGGAGTTATCAATAGATGCATTCGAGTTTACGGCCAATGTTATTGAATTGGAAGAAAAAAAGATTATTCCTGATGGAATAATTAGTGACGGAAATATTGGACATTCGGCAGAATTTGACAAAGAAGATATTACTGGCACTTCAATAAAAGCTATTCTTGATTTTGGTCTTTTAGATGTAGATCAAAATGACATAGATTTTATAGATACTAACTTAGAATATGTGGGAATCACTTCTGATATGTTAGTAATTGATCTTGGAAAGAACAAAACTAAAGAAGGTCTGCAACACTATAAAATCGGAGATAAAATACATTTCAAACCAAATTATATGGCAGTAGCAAGACTATTGAACTCAAAATTCATTGATAAAAAGTATATCTAAAATAACGAATTACTAAAGTCATCTATATTTTATTGTGCTGTTAGTAACAATTTATAAACTCATTAAAAATGCTATTCAAATTAGCTAGACTAAGATAATTTTAAATTTCCAAAAAAAGCAAATAATAGTTGTTAACAATAAAAAATATGTAATGTATAATTCTTAACATCTTACTTGTATAATAAAAATAATATTTTCTTTTATCAGTAAGTTTTAGTTAACTATTACTTTTTAACACATAAAACCTTTGTGTAAATCACTTTCAATAAATACAAATTAACTATCATACTTTTAATTACCTTTGAATTAATAATTCATTTCTTATGAAAATTGCAATATTTCCAGGTTCCTTTGATCCAATTACAATTGGACACCAAGATATTATTGAAAGAGCTTTACCACTTTTTGATAAAATTATTGTGTCTATTGGAATTAACTCATCTAAAAAGTATCATTTTACTTTAGAGCAACGAACTGATTTTATTAACTTGACCTTTAATAATAACACTAAGATTGAAGTTATAACTTACAATGGTTTAACTATAGATTTCTGTAAATCTATAGGCGCTAAATACATTTTAAGAGGTATTAGAAACAGTGCAGATTTCTTGTATGAAAATAATATTGCTCAAATGAATAAAGCAATGGATAAAGATATTGAAACAATCTATCTATCAACAATTCCAGCACTTTCTGCAATAAATTCGACAATTGTACGTGATATATTAATAAACAAAGGAGATGCAAGTCAATTTGTACCTACAGTATTAAAAAATCAAATCAAATAATCTATTTAACTTGAGTAAAGCCAAACAAACATTAATCCTTCTATTTATTATTTGTGTTTCTACATTAACTGCTAGTACAACTATTGTTAAAGGAAATTCTAAAGGATTTAAAGATAAAGAATTGGTTATGTACACCTATTCTGATTATCTCAGTTCTAAAAAAGAACAAATAGGATTTACAACAATTACAGCAAATGGTAACTATAATTTTGAATTTGATACTAAAGCTACAAAAAAAGTTTTTTTACAAATTGAAGATAAAACAACTTCTTTTTATGTTAAACCAGGAGAAATTTACAACATTAACCTAAGCTATAGTGAAGCCTATAATAAAGGAAGGGTTTATGACAAACAACTTTCATTAAACTTTAACTTCCCTGTACCAAATGAATTAAACCAGCAAATAAGTAAATTCAACAATAAGTTTGATGACTTTTTTAATAACAATAAATTATTGTTTACAAAAAGAGATCGTTCTGTTGAACCTAAACTAAAATCTTTTAAAACTAAAATGCTCAAAGAAGCTGAAATTTCAAATTCTAATTTCATAAAAAACTATATAAACTACAGCATTGCAGTAACAGAAAGCTCTTTAGATGTTTCTTACAAAAAATCAGATGCGAAAACTAATCAGAATTTAAAAGGAAATTTATTTCTAGAATATATTCACGAACAACCTGTTCTTTATTACAATCCAGAATATACAGCATTCTTTAAAGCATTTTTTAGAGGCGAATTTAAAGAATTATCGCTTAAAGTAAAAAACTATGATATCTCAAAAGCTATAAATGATAAAGCAAGCTATTTAGCATTATCTGAAGCTTTACAAAGAATTCCTTTTCTAAACAGAGATGATGAATTGAAAAACTATTTTATGCTAAATGGATTATTAGAAATAAGCAAAGACTCGTTTTTTACTAAAAAAAATATTATCAAAATACTAAATGATATTAAATCAACTTCTAAATACCCAACACACAAAATCATTGCGACTAATATTATTGAAAAAATAACATTAAAAAAGTTTGGTTCTGGAAGTGAAGCGCCTCAGTTTAATCTTAAGAATATAAACAAAGAGCTTATTACTTTAAACCAATTTGAAGGAAAACCTGTTTATATTAATTTTTGGACTAATTGGAGTATTCCTAGTCAGATAGAAATGAAAATTATGGAGGTTCTTCATAAGAAGTATAAAAACAAAATTCATTTCATTAGTATCTGTGCGGATAATGATTTTAATAAAATGTCTAGTTTTTTATCTAAAAACCCTGAATACAATTGGACTTTTTTACATCTAGGGAATAATAGAAAAACATTAGCGAATTACAATGTAATTACCTACCCTACCTACATTTTAATTGATGAACATCAAACTATTTACAAAGCTCCTGCAGGCAGACCTGGCGGAACAGCAGAAAGAGCTACTGAAGATAATATTGAAAGAGACTTTTATGATTTAACTAAATAGAAGAATTCAGTAAAGACTTTATCGAAGCATAAGTATTTCCAAAAACTTTTTCTTTAATTTGAGTGTCAGACAACCACTCTACGTTAGTAATATCTTCTTCTAATTGAGGAACAAAATCACCAGAAAAACTACTAATAGTTTCAAACCAATAGGTACGTTTAAAAACAATATCTCCCTTAAACTTATAAAGATGAAATGTATCTTGTAAAGATTTCTTAATAGTTAATTGATTAACACCACATTCTTCCTCAATTTCACGAAGAGCTGCCTCTTCAACCTTTTCTCCTTCTTCAATTTTGCCCTTAGGTAAATCCCATTTATTTAAACGATAAATAAATAATTTCTCATCTATATCATTGCTTACGATTCCACCAGCAGCTTCAATAATCTTAAAGTATTTCTGAAACTCTATAAATGCAGATTCATAATCAGTTACAGCAATAATAACATGCTCTACTTTATCATCATCAAAAATAAAATCAACAAGATAAGAAGTGATTTTTTCAGAAAAAAAAGTCAAAGTTAGTCCTTTAGATAATTGGTCACAATTTTCTACATTATTTGTAAAATAAATTACCTTATCGTTAACAAAAACTTTATACATTTGCAGTATGATTTTAAACAAAGACTCTGCAGTAAAAATAGCTGAATCTCTATTACAAATTAAAGCTATTAAATTGAATCCTACAAATCCTTTTCAATGGGCATCAGGATGGAACTCTCCAATTTATTGTGATAATCGTAAAACATTATCATACCCACCTGTACGAACTTTTATTCGTCAACAGTTTGTTGATGCAATAAATGAACGTTACCCGAATGTTGATATTATAGCAGGAGTAGCAACTGGAGGAATAGCTCTCGGAGCGTTAGTTGCAGAAGCAATGGGCTTGCCATTTGCTTACGTTAGATCTGCTTCTAAAGGTCATGGAATGCAAAATATGATTGAAGGCGACATTTCAAAGGATCAAAAAGTTGTTGTAATTGAAGATTTAATTTCAACAGGAGGAAGTAGTTTAAAAGCAGTTGCAGCTCTAAGAGAACACGGTTGTTCAGTTTTAGGAATGGTTGCCATTTTCACATATGGTTTTCAAATAGCAGAAAACAACTTTAAAGAAAGTAAATGTGACTTAGTTACTTTAAGCGATTATAATTCGATGTTAACAGCGGCTGTAAAAGCAAATTACGTTACAGAATCTGCTTTAGAGTCATTATCTGAATGGAGAATAAGCCCAGAAAAATGGAATGCAGCACCTCAGAAATAATTAACAATTTCCTATTTTGATTATAGAAACCAATCATAGAATAATTAACAAAAGTCAAAAAGAAGTTTATAACTTTTTGCTGGACATGAATAATTTCAAACAGTTGTTTCCACAAGATAAAATAAGTGATTGGGAAGCTACTGCTGAAATATGTTCTATGAAAGTTAAAAGTATGGGAACATTAGGATTAAAACGTGTTGCTTCTACAGCAAACTCGTTAATATATTTAGACTCCCATGGTAAAGTACCATTTAAATTTACTTTAAATATTTTTATTTCTAAAGCTGAAAATAATAAAGCAAAAGTTCATTTAATTTTTGATGGAGTTATAAATCCTTTTATGAAAATGATGGTTGAAAAACCATTAATTGAATTTTTTAATGGTTTAGTTATAAAGTTAGAGGAAAATTATAATTAAGAATTTTACCTGAAGAAAGTAATTTCTTTAAGGCCAAACGTTTCAATAACGTTATTTACTAGTATTTTTAGTTTTCCAACTTCGTTAACACCCAGAATTGTACCTTCAATTAATTTATTTCCTTTTCTAAAACTTCGAAACTCATTTATCCAATACAAATTATTTGTATAATTAGAATTGATTAATGTCTCTTTGCTCAACTTTAAATCCGTGTAACTTTTCTCAATAAAAAATAACAATTGGTTTAATAATTCATCTAAATTTAGCTCATTACACATCAACTCTTTAGTTAGTGATGTTGGATTATTTTCAGATTGAAAATTGATTTGATTAACGTTTAAACCAATTCCAACTACCGAACTATTAATATTATTTCCTTTAATTGAATTCTCAATAAGAATGCCTGCAATCTTTTTATCATTACAATAAATATCATTTGGCCACTTAATCTTAAGCAAGTTTAAACCCAAATCATTTAAAAAGGCAATAATTCCTAATGAAATAGACTTGCTGATAATAAATTGCTTGGAAATCGGAATATTTGGTTTCAATAAAATTGAAAAAGTTAGATTTTTACCGTCTTCACTCTCCCAAAGACTCCCCTTCTGGCCTCTTCCTGAAGACTGATTTTCAGCAACAACGACCAACCCCTCTAATTCTTTATCATTAGCCGATATCAATTCTTTTAGATAAGAATTGGTAGAATTAACCTCTTTTAATTTGAGTGTTTTATTTCCTAAAAATAATCGTTGATACATTATCATCAAAAATATTGATTATTTAACGTTTTTGTTTAGAATAAAGCAAATTTCTTCACGTATTATTCGTTATTTTGCAGACTAATTTTATCAATATTTAATGAGTACTAAAAAGGAAGTTAAAACAGCACAAATCTTATCTGATGTTGTTATCAAAGGATTACAAGAGGTAAAAGGAATGAATATTGTTAATGTTGATTTAACTAGTATTGAAAATGCTATATGTACAAATTTTATTATCTGCACAGGAACTTCAAGTACACATGTAAGTTCATTAGCAAATTCAGCTGAAAAAGAAGTTAGAACAAACCTTGCAGAAAAACCATGGAAAAGAGAAGGTTTTGGTAATTCTGAATGGGTAATATTAGATTACGTAAACACTGTTGTTCATGTATTTCAAGAAGACGCAAGAAATTTCTATAATTTGGATGGGCTTTGGGCCGATGCCAAAATCACTAAAATAAAGGATTTATAAAATTAATGGAACAGCCTAAAAAACAAAAAAGCAAGTTTTCACTTGGTGGAGGATCAAAAAAACCTTCTAATTTTTATTGGATATATGCCGTAATTGGATTGGGTTTAATTGCTCTTCAATTAATAAACTTTGGAGGTAATTCATCCACAATCACTGAAACTGAATTCAGAGATATGGTACTTAACAATTACGTTGAGGAAGCCGTTGTAATTAGTAACAGAAAAGAAGTACAAGTAACGCTTACAAAAAAAGCTTCTGAATTAGATCAATTTAAGAGTAAATTAAAAGCACCTTTAATTTCTTCTGCTCAAAAAAAAGGTCCGCATTTTACTTTTAAATACTTTTCTGAAGATGGAATTTACGCTGATTTAAAAGAATATTCAACCAAAAACAACTTAAAATATACTGTTACAACAGAAGAAGATTGGTTCGGAGGTTTAGTAAGCTTATTATTCCCAATAATTATAATTGTTGCTATTTGGATGTTTTTAATGAAAAGAATGTCTGGTGGATCTGGAGGTGGAGGTCCTGGTCAAATCTTTAACATAGGGAAATCTAAAGCACAACTATTTGATAAAGAGACTGCTACAAAAACTACTTTTGCTGATGTTGCTGGATTAGAAGGTGCAAAAGAAGAAGTACAAGAAATAGTTGACTTCCTCAAGAAACCTCAAAAATATACAGAATTAGGTGCTAAAATTCCAAGAGGAGCATTACTAGTAGGCCCTCCAGGAACAGGTAAGACGTTATTAGCAAGAGCTGTTGCAGGTGAAGCTAAAGTTCCTTTCTTTTCTTTATCAGGTTCAGATTTTGTTGAAATGTTTGTAGGTGTTGGAGCATCGAGAGTAAGAGACTTGTTTAAACAAGCAAGTGATAAAGCTCCTGCTATTATATTTATTGATGAAATAGATGCAATTGGAAGAGCAAGAGGAAAAGGTGGAATGCAAGGTGGAAACGATGAAAGAGAAAACACTCTAAATCAGTTATTAACTGAAATGGATGGTTTTGGAACCAATAATGGTGTTATCGTTTTAGCAGCAACAAATCGTGCAGATGTTTTAGATAGAGCTTTAGTACGACCAGGAAGGTTTGACAGACAAATACATGTTGATTTACCAGAATTAATCGAAAGAGAAGAAATTTTTGAAGTTCACTTAAAACCTTTAAAAATTGATACTTCAGTTGATGTTAAATTTTTAGCAAAACAAACCCCTGGATTTTCTGGTGCTGACATTGCCAATATTTGTAATGAAGCAGCATTAATAGCTGCTCGTAACAATAAGAAGAAAGTTGGCAAACAGGATTTTTTAGATGCTGTTGACAGAGTTGTAGGTGGATTAGAAAAGAAAAATAAAATAATAACTGACCATGAAAGAAAAGCAATTGCTTATCATGAAGCTGGTCATGCAGCTGTTAGTTGGTTAGTAAAATATGCTAATCCTTTAATTAAAGTTACCATCATTCCTAGAGGAAAATCTTTAGGAGCTGCGTGGTATTTACCAGAAGAAAGGCAAATAACAACTAAAGAACAATTATTAGACGAAATGGCTGCAGCATTAGGTGGTAGAGCTGCTGAAGAAGTATTTTTCGGAAAAGTTTCTACAGGTGCATTAAGTGACTTAGAAAAAGTAACTAAGCAAGCTTACGCTATGGTTTCAGTATATGGTTTAAGCGATAAAGTTGGCAACATTAGTTTTTATGATTCTTCAGGTCAAAATGAATATTCCATGACTAAACCATATAGTGAAAAAACTGCTGAACTTATTGATCAAGAGGTTAAAGAGATGATTGAAACATCTTATCAAAGAACTCTAGGTATTATTAGAGAAAATAAAGATAAATTGACCATTTTAGGAGATAAATTACTAGAGAAAGAAGTTCTTTTCAGAGATGATTTAGAATTGATTTTTGGTAAAAGCAAGTTTGAAGAAGAACTAAAAGAAGAGAAGAAAATCTCTAAGAAAAAAGAAGCTCCAAAAACTGATGAAATCAAAGAAAAGATTTTGAATGAAAAAATTGTTGCTGAAAAATCGACTTCAAAAGAAAGTGAAACCAAAGGAAATAATACTTCTGAAGGAAAAAGCTAAGGGTGTCTAACTGGGAAATAATATACAAAACTAATAATCCAAACGATTCTGAAATTGTGAAAGCAGTTTTAGAGGATCATGGAATTAATGTAGTATTTGTAAATAAAATGGATTCTGTTAATCTAGAATTAGCAAATTCTGCTTTTATTGAATTACATGTTAAACCAGATGACTTAGTAAAAGCAAGACACCTTATAACTAAACATTCTTTATAAAATGTTAACCAGAGCAATAACAGGTTTATTATTTATTCTTACCATAATGGCAGGGGTTTATTTTAATTCAATAATTACTTTGTTCCTTTTTACTCTAATTATTATTTTAGGTATCGATGAGTTTTATGGATTAGTAAAAAAATCTAAAACTATTCAACCAATCAAGTTCTGGGGAATACTAACGGGCTTAGTTTCTATAATTACTATAGGACTAATCATCTTTAACATGGTTCCATTTAAAATAATTTTCATTCCTATTTTAATGATTTTCATTATTTTCTTAGTTGAACTCTATAGAAAAAAAGAGAATCCTTTTATAAATATTGCCTACACCATATTAGGACTAATATATATTGTTATTCCTTTTGCAATGCTATTCCATTTAGGTTTTTACTCAAATAATAATTTTAATGAAAATTACAGTTTCCAAATTATCTTAGGATTTTTCTTAATGCTATGGACTAATGATACTGGAGCATACCTTGCTGGTAGATTTTTTGGGAAACATAAATTATTTGAACGAATATCACCAAAAAAAACTTGGGAAGGCTCTTTAGGTGGAGGATTATTAACTATAGGTGTTGCATTTATTCTATCTGTATATTTTACAAACCTAGATCAATCAAACTGGATCGTTTTAGCTATTCTAGTTACAATTTTCGGAGGATTAGGTGATTTGGTTGAATCAATGCTTAAAAGAAGTTTAAACATAAAAGATTCAGGCAATCTACTTCCTGGACATGGAGGTATCCTAGACCGTTTTGATGGTCTATTATTATCTGTACCTTTTATCTATTCTTATCTGTATTTGATAAGTTAGAAATCTTATTTTTAACAAAAAATTATTTATGAAATTCCACAAAGAAGGTGTTACCTCATTAATCGTAGCGATTTTATTTTCAGTATTAGTTAATGCTATTACTTTTTTCTTTTTTAACGATTATCAAATTGTTAAAATTATTGGCTACATACTTTCGGCATTAGTACTTATTATAATTATTCAATTTTTTAGAAGTCCTCAAAGGAATTGGATACAGAGAGATGGTGATATTATTTCTCCAGCAGATGGAACAGTAGTTGTTATTGAAGAGGTAGAGGAAACTGAATATTTTAATGAAAAACGTTTACAAGTTTCTGTGTTTATGTCACCTATTAATGTTCATATTAATAGGTATCCTATTAGCGGAAATTTAAAATATTACAAATATCATCCAGGTCTTTTTCTAGTTGCTTGGCACCCAAAATCATCTACCGAGAATGAGCGAACAACCGCGGTTGTTGAAGATAACAAAGGAAGAACTGTATTGTTTAGACAAATTGCTGGAGCATTAGCAAGAAGAATTGTATTTTTTGATCAAGAAGGGAAATCGGTAGAACAAAATGAAGAATGTGGTTTTATAAAGTTTGGGTCAAGAGTAGACTTGTTATTGCCTTTAGATGTTAAATTGAATGTTAAGTTAAACGAAAAAGTAAAAGGTGGAATTACTACAATTGCAAAGTTTTAACACACTTTAACAATCTTAGTTATTTAATTATCTCTAATTTAGTAATTAATTAAACCAATATAAAAAACAATTATGAAAAGATTATTATTAGCATTCGCATTTTTCGGTTTTTTAGCAACATCAAGCTTTGCAACTACTCCCGTTTTAACTTCAATTTTTGGTGTTGAACTTTGTGAAGATGATGAAAAGTGTTCTAAAAAAGATTGCAAAAACAATAAGAAAGCGTCTACTCTAAAAAAAGAAGACAAAAAAACATGTGCTAAAGGAGATTCTGCAAAAAAATCATGCTGTTCTAAAGATAAAGCTAAAACATGTTCAAAAGGAAAAGCAAAAAAAGAAGCTGCCAAAAAAAAATAAACTCAACTTAAAAATATCTTAAAGAGCTCTGAAATTCAGAGCTCTTTTTTTTCTAAAGAATTTCGAAAAGTTTGCTCAAACAATTAATTTCATACTGAACATATTTGTCATGTTCAGTTTTATTTGGGTTAAAATATATATTATCCATATTTACACGTTGTGCTCCATAAATATCCGCATATAGGTCATCACCTATCATAATAGAGTTACTAGACTTAGCTCCTGCTTTTTTTAAGGCTTTCTTGAAAATATAAGGATGAGGTTTTTTAACACCTGCACTTTCAGAAAATATTAACACATCAAAATAATCTCTTAAACCAGATTCCTTTAACTTGATATGTTGAACCTCTTCAAATCCGTTTGTTATAATATGTAACTTGTACTTTTTAGAAAGATAATCCAAGACTTCAATACTATTTGGAAACAATAAAGTTTGTATAGGAGAATTCTCTATGTAATAATCTCCCATATGAATAGGCAATTCCTTGTCAGAGATATTAAAGTAAAGCAAAGTGTCTTTAAAACGTTTCCATCGTAATTCTTCTTTAGTTAACTTATCATCTCTATACAATCCCCATAAATATTCATTAATTTCTTGGTATTTTACTACAAATAGATTCGAAGAAGAAATCGAATCGTTCAATTTAAAATTAACATAAATATCATTTAACACCTTCTTAGAATTTTCATCAAAATCCCAAAGAGTTCTATCTAAGTCAAAAAAAATATGCTCGTACTTTTCATCCATTTTTAGTCATAAAAAAAGCCCTAACAAACTGTTAGGGCTTTTATATAAATTTATCATTAATTCTATCTTGTTACAATAAACTTAGCAACACTTCGCTCTCCATTAGATTCTAATGAAATAATATAAGAACCAACGCTTAAATCAGATGCATTAAACGCTTGTTTGTTTTCTCCTTTAATTTTCATTCCTAAATTCACAGTTTTAACTAATGACCCCGTTAAGTTAAAGATCTTAACAGTTGTTTCAGCATTATTTTTCAACTCAAAAGTTAATACTCCTAAAGAATTTAAAGGGTTTGGAGAAATATTTAAGTTTGAAACAAATCTACTTTTCTCTTTTGAAGTTAAATCACTA
>CAJWVX010000016.1 GCA_913048175.1 uncultured Flavobacteriales bacterium
TTATTATACCGTTATTAATTATTCCTCAAATGATTTTGGGAGGTGCTATATTTAGTTATGATAAGCTAAACTACATGATAGGAGGAGGTATGGATAAAAATGTGCCTATTATAGCTGATTTTATGCCCACAAGATGGGGATATGAAGGTTTGGTTGTAGAAACTTATGTTAAAAATGAATATGGAAAAAAGTTTTATGAGATAGAGAAAAAAGAGAGTATATGTACTTATAAACAATCCTATTATATACCTCTTTTAAGAGACTTAATTTATGAAAGTAAATTGGGGTTAAATAGTACTCTTGGAGTAAGCCAAGGTCAAGCTATTTTAAACTTGATGATATTGAAAAATGAAATTGCTGAAGAAAACAAAATAAATCCAACAGTTCAATTTCCTTCACCAATTAGAATTGCTTCAGGAAACTTAAATAATGAATTGGTTGAAGAATTAGAAAGTTATCTGAGAGATATAAATAATTTCTATAGTTTAATTTTTAATGCACTTTCTATAAGAAAAGCAATAATTAATGCAGAGATGAATAATGATGATGTTAATTTTTTACGAACATTAAAAAATAACTATTACAATAATAATTTAAATGAATTAGTAACTAATTCATTACTGAAAAAGAGGATAATTATTACGCATGATTTTGAGGTTATGCAGAAAATGGATCCTATTTACCTGTTTCCTTCCAAAACTAATTTTCTAGATATTAGAACTCATTTTTATTCGCCAAAAAAATATTTTTTCGGAATTTTATTAGACACATTTTGGTTTAACATTCTTATTGTTTGGCTATATGCTGTTTTATTATTAGTTATACTATATTACAATATACTTAAAAAGGCAATGTCTATTATTTCTACAACAACTTGGTTTTTAAAATAAACTAAAAATTAATATGATTAAAACAAAATATTAGTTTTCCTTTCTAGGTTTACCTTCATTCAATTATTTTTTAAACTGTCTAAGGTTTATTCTCAATAAGTATTTTCATACAACTTCCCTAAGTATTTACTTAGTATTATACAGGTAAATATTAGTATTTAAAAATTCGATAGCGTCATCGAAATTTGCTAAGTACTTAATTTGTTCAATGATCATATCTATTGTAAATCATAAAGAAGGCACTGCAACAACTACTAGTGCTATTAATATAAGTATTGGACTTGCAAGGCAGTATAGAAAAGTGCTATTGCTTGAGATGGATTTACAAGGTGATATTTCATCTGCACTAAATATTACAAATCAACAGAAATCTATAAATGAAGTTTTAATGGGAGAAGCATTATTTCAGGATGTTATTTTACAAAGAGAAGGCATTGATGTGGTTCCTGCCAATATTAGCTTAGTTGATGTAGAGTTATCTATGTGGGAATTAGAGAATAACTTTTATCTCTTAAAAAAGCACTTATCAGTGTTGAGCAAAAATTACGATTATATAATTATTGACTGCCCTCCTTCTTTATCCTTATTAACCTTAAATGCTTTGTGTGCGAGTGATCAAATTATTATTCCGTTTAAATTAACTGTATTAGGTGTTAATAGTTTAGAGCTAATGCTGAGCACTGTTGAAAAAGTGCAAAAGAAGTTAAATCCGTCCTTAAAAATAATGGGAGTCTTACCTGTGATTGTAAATAAAAGAAAGAATATTTCGAAGGAAATTATGGATTATTTAACGAAGATGATCAATATTCGAATATTTAAAAACTATATACGTGCCAATGTTAAAGCTTCAGAAGCAGCATTATTTGGTATGAGTATACTAGAGTATGCACCCAATTCATCTAGTGCAATAGATTATAAAAATTTGGTAAAAGAAATAATTAACAGTTAAAATAACTATGGCGATAGGAGGTAATATGAAACGGAAACAGTTAATTCCTGAGGAAGTAATTGCCCTTGATAAAGAACTTTTAAATGAATCTGCGATTAAAAAAGAACAAATTTCTGTTGAAGAATTTGTTAAGAATGAAGAGGTTATTTTTATAGTTGAGCCTTCTCGAAGAAAGGCAGTAAAAAAAGCAAAAGTATATTTAGGAGGAAAATTGAATTTGAACAATTCAACTTATATCTATTCACGATTTAAGTATTTATTGACCATTTATAATATATTGGATTTTAAGTTTAAAGATGTAGAAGAACTTGACATTAGTTCTATTCAAATATTTTATTTTTTCAAAACTATTTTTAGTACTGAAGGTAAAGAAGTCAACTTTCAAGTTGATGGCTTACCTCTAGAAATAAAAACACAATTAACAAAATTGAAATACAATAAAATTTTATTGAAAAAACCTTTCAAATGAGAATATTAATAGTAGATGATTCTGAGAGTATTCGTGAGTTAGTCGCTTCTTATTTAGAAGAAGCAGGTTTTAAAGTTTACAAAGGAATCAATGGAAAGGATGCTTATGAGAAGATTAAAAATATTACGGTTGACCTTGTAATTACGGATTTAAATATGCCAGAAATGGATGGTATAATGTTGGTTATTGCATTGAGAAAAGATCCTAAATATAAATTTTTACCGATTCTAATTCTAACTACTGAAACTGAAGCCGAAAAAAGACAACAAGCAAAAGAGGCAGGAGCTACGGGGTGGATTGTTAAACCTTTTGTAAAGGAAAGATTATTAAAAATGATAAATAAAGTAGTTCGCTAATGAATAGCATGAAATCAACATTTTTAGAAGAGACGAATGAATTATTAGGGAAATTAGAAACTTCACTATTACTTCTTGAATCGAGTCCCGATGATGAGGAATTGATTGAGGAGATATTCAGATCTATGCATACGATTAAAGGGAGTAGTAGCATGTTTGGATATGTTAAAATAGCTTCTTTTGTTCATAATTTAGAGTCTATTTATGATCAGATTAGATCCGGAAAATTAGCTATTACTAAAGCATTGTTGGATGTTACACTAGGCTCTTTAGATCATTTAAGATTGGTAATAATTGATACTGAAGTTAACCATGAAATTAATAAACAAAACCATAAAAGTTTAACCACAAATATTCTGTCTCTTTTTAATGAGGACGTTGATCCAACTGATGATATCCAAGAAGATGTTGAAGTAAATGAGTTAATAAAAAAAGAAACTACTTATTATATTCTGTTTAAACCCAATATTAATATTTTAAAGAATGGTACTAATCCATTTTATATTCTAGATGATTTATCTGTTTTTGGGCAGACTGAAATATTCTCAAGGTTTGCAAAAATAGATAATATAGAGGGTTTTGAAGCCACTAATAATTACGCTTATTGGGAAATTTTTATTTCAACAGCTGTAAATAAGAATGAGTTGCTAGATGTTTTTCTATTTGTAGAAAGTGATAGTGAAATAAAGGTGGAAGAAATATGTAATTACAATCTATTAGCTGCCAAAGAAAGTAAAGCATATATACAAGAGCTTTCTCAGTTAAATACGAATGACTTAATTGAACTAGAAGTACTGAAAAAACACGTTAAAAAAAGTATTCAATATACCGTTGATCCTATTGTTGAAAAAAAGGCACTTCTTGAAAATCCCTTAGAAAGTAACGTTCAAGAAAAAGGTGTTTCCAGTATTCGAGTAGATTCAGATAAGCTAGACACGTTAATGAGTATTGTTAGTGAATTAGTAACAACACAAGCAGGCTTAAGCTTGCACTCAGAAAATAATTTTAATCCTGAACTTGAGGTGATTTCCGAAAATGTAGAAAAATTATCAAGACAATTACGGGATGTTGCATTTGGGATGACCTTAATTCCTATAAAAACAATCATGAGTAGGTTTCAGCGTTTGGTTAGGGATGTTTCTAGTGATCTTGGGAAAACGGTAAACTTTAAAATTGAAGGAGATGAGACTGAATTGGATAAAAATATAATAGAAAGCTTAACAGATCCTTTGATGCATATTCTTAGAAATAGCTTAGATCATGGAATAGAAAGTACAGAAGAAAGGCTGAAACAAGGAAAAGAAAAAGAAGGTAATATTATTCTGCGTGCATTTTATTCTGGAGCAAGTGTTCATATTCAAATAAAGGACGATGGTAAAGGTATTGATGTAAATACTATACAGCAAAAAGCTATAGACAAAGGATTGATTACAAACGAGGCTCTTTTAAGTGAAAAAGAAATTTTAGAGCTCATATTTTCTCCAGGATTTTCGACCGCAAATTCTGTTACTGATGTCTCAGGTAGAGGAGTAGGTATGGATGTTGTAAAGCGGAATATAGAAAATATAAGAGGTGAAATAGAAATAAAATCTATTGTTAATCAGGGAACAGTTTTAACGATTAAACTTCCATTAACTCTTTCTATCATAGATGGATTGTTAGTTGAAATAGGAGATGTTAACTATATTATTCAATTGTCTGTTGTTGAAAAGTGTCATGAAGTAGCTTATAAAGAATTAGCGAGCACTCTTAACCAATTATTGGTTTTAGATGATATTCAAATTCCATTTTTAAATTTACGAGAAGAATTTCTTGTTAAGACAGAGAATCCCTCAGAAACACAAGTAATTGTTGTAAATAATGGAGATCGAAAGGTCGGTATTACAGTAGATTCTATTATCGGAGTATCCCAAGCTGTTCTTAAACCTATTGGACAGTATTATAAAAATCAAGACTACATTTCTGGTACAACAATACTAGGAGACGGAACAGTTGCTTTGGTTTTAGATACGAATAAAATGATTAATCAATTTAATAATTAAAATGTACTTACTCTTTTTATATTCATTTTACCCATCAAGAGTTGTTTTAGTAGCTGCTCAAAAGGCAGTAGATCGACTTAAAAGAAGGGAGACTACAATTAAAAAAACAAACCCCTTTTATTGTCAAGTAATAACCAGCTTAGTACTTATTGGAAGTTGTTTTTCAGCTATGGCTCAAGATACAAGTAAAACATCTTCTTTTTGGATGGATGCAGCAATAAGACCAAGAACTGAATTTAGAAATGGTTTTAAGAAACTTCAACCTAAAAGAGGGGCTAATTATGCTTTATTTACAGAGCAAAGATCGAGGCTTAAATTTAATTTTACAAATAAGGATATAAAATTAAAATTGATATTTCAAGATGTTAGAATTTGGGGAGAGGTAGGACAAATAAATAAATCTGATGGATTAAGTTCTGTTCACGAGTCATGGGCACAACTAATTTTAAACCCAACATCATCTTTAAAGTTGGGAAGACAAGAGTTGGTCTATGATGATCAGAGATTACTAGGTAGTTTGGGTTGGGCTGCGCAAGGAAGAAGTCATGATGCCATACGTTTTATTCATGTTGATTCTACTTGGACTTTACACATAGGAGGGGCATATAACCAAGGAAGTGATGTAGTAGAGCCCGGGAGATTAACCACTAATTTTTACGCTCCTAATACAAATGTCGTTGGTTTTGCTTTAGGTAATCCAAAAGATATGGAGTTTGTTTGGCTTAAAAAGAAAGTTAATAAGAAAGTAAGTTTTACCGCTTTAGTTTTAAATACAGGGTTTCAAACAGGAATAAAAGATTCTACAGAAAGTGTAACTTATTTAACAACAGTTGGATTGAATCCTAGAATAAAATTAGCAGAAAAAATAACTTTATTTGGTTCTTATTATCACCAGTTAGGTGAAAATGTAAACGCATATTTAGGCTCAATTAATCTGAAATATGGTTTTTCTTCAAAATTATCCATAACACTAGGAGCTGATATTTTATCTGGAGTAGATTCTTCGGATAATGTTAACGTAAAAAATAAAGCCTTTAACGTATTGTTTGGTACACATCACAAGTTTTACGGGTTTATGGATTATTTCTATGTTGGAAATGGGCATGGAACAGGAGGCTTAAATGATTTTTACTTAAAGTCAAAAATAAAGTTGACTAAAAAAATGACTCTTTTAACTCAGCTCCATTACTTTATGACCAATGCATCTATAGCTGATTTTAATGGAGGAGTACTTAATTCGGTATTAGGAACAGAGGTCGATTTTGTATGGGTGTATCAATACAAAAAAGATATTGTTATTAAAGCCGGTTATTCTCAACTTTTTGGGACAAGTACAATGGAGGTTATAAAAGGAGGAAGCTCTTCAGCTCTTAACAACTGGGCTTGGTTGATGATTGGAATTACACCTCAATTATTTAAGTATTAAAAGATGAAAAGTTTCAAAAAAAATAATTCAAGTATGAAAGACATTGAAAAAGAAGGCTTGTTAAATTCATTTTTAACATTTAAGCTGTCCAACGAGCTTTTTGCAGTAGATGTTGCAAGGGTAATTGAAATTTTGGAGGTGCCAAAAATAACAGCTGTACCAAGATCACCAGATTATTTAAAAGGGGTGATTAACCTAAGAGGAAATGTATTGCCTTTATTAGATACAAGGGTTAAGTTTAAAATGAAAGAAACAGAAATGACTGTTGATACCTGCATAGTGGTTTTAGAAATCACGATAGAGGAAGAAGTTGTGGTACTTGGAGCATTAGTAGATGCTGTAAATGAGGTTATCGAGTTAAGTCCTTCAGATATAAAACCAGCCCCAAGTATAGGTAGCACATATCATCCTGATTTTATAGAAGGGGTAGTTAGATTTGAAGAAGACTTTATCATGCTATTAAATATTGGAAAAGTTTTTTCAATAGATGATTTAAACTTAATGACAGAAATAGTTACCAACAACAATTAAGATTAATAACAATAAACTAAATATATATTAAGATGAAAAAGATATTACAAAACATAAATTTAAGTGGTAAAATTTTACTGATGCTAATTCTGCCATTGGCGGGAATGATTTATTTTTCGGTAGCCAATGTAATTGAAGAAAATGGGAAGTCAAATGAAATGGAAACGTTACAAAAAGCAATTCAATTATCTCGAAAAATTGGAGACTTTGTTCATGAAAGTCAAAAAGAAAGAGGGTTTACTGCTGGATTTATAGGGACTAAAGGAGGTAGGTTTTCTGCTGAATTATCGAATCAACAAAGTTTAACAAACGGAAAGCTTTCTATCGTTCAGGATTTTTTAAAAGATTTTAATAAAGAGGTATATGGGGTAGAATTTAATTCCTCTTTAAATACAGCTCTATTGTCTATGGATCAATTGAATGGCAAGAGAAATTCTGTAAACACATTAACCATATCTGTGACCAATGCAATAGAGTATTACTCCAAAATGAATGGTTCGTTTTTAAATGTGATAAGAAGTATTGCAAAGCTTAGCCAAGTGGCAGATTTAACTACTCAAACGAATGCTTATGCCAATTTTTTATTAAGTAAAGAAAGAGCAGGAATTGAAAGAGCAGTTTTAACGAATACGTTTGCTAATGATGAATTTACTCCTAAATCTTATCAAAAGGTTATCACCTTATGGGCCGAACAAAATGCATTTATTGATGTATTTAAAAGTACAGCTTCAGCGGATCAAAAAACATTCTTTAATGAAAAAATGAATGCTGAATCTGTTCAGAAAGTAATAAATATGAGAGCTATTGCTGTAGAAAAAGCAGACAAAGGAAGTTTTGGAATTGATCCCTCAGTATGGTTTTCTTCAATAACTCAAAAGATAAATTTACTTAAAGATATAGAAAATAAATTGGCTAATGATGTAATTGAACTTGCCGAAACGACAAAAGTTAGTGCTGCCAATCGTTTTTTGATAAGCTTAGGACTAACCATTATTGTGTTAACACTATCTATATTTATTTCTGTTCTAGTTGCCAAAGGTATTGTAGAGCAAATTAAAGCTGTAAATACGGCTGTAGAGAGAGTTGCGGGGGGTGATTTAACGATTTCAATCATCACTTTTGGTAAAGATGAGTTTTCACAAACATTGTCTAACCTGAAGCTTATGGTTGAAAAATTAAGGGAAATAGTTTCTCAAGTGGTATTAAGTAGTGAGAATATAGCTGAAGCAAGTCAGGAAATGAATGGCTCTTCACAGCAAGTTTCTGAAGGTGCTTCAGAGCAAGCAAGTTCTGTAGAGCAAATTTCATCCTCCATGGAACAAATGGTGGCTAACATTCAACAGAATGCCGATAATTCTAAGCAAACAGAAAAAATTGCTGAAACAGCTTCTTTAGAAATAAAAGAAGGAAGTAATGCTGTGGAAGATACTGTAGGTTCAATGCAAACGATAGCTAAAAAGATTTTGATTATTGGCGAAATATCAAGGCAAACGAACTTATTAGCCTTAAATGCTGCAGTAGAAGCAGCAAGAGCTGGTGAGCATGGGAAAGGTTTTGCTGTAGTTGCAGCAGAGGTAAGAAAACTTGCCGAACGAAGTCAAAATGCCTCTATTGAAATTGATGAATTATCGTCAACCAGTGTAGAAATAGCTCAAAAATCTGGAAGTTTACTAAAGGATATAGTCCCTAACATTCAAAAAACATCTGATTTAGTACGAGAGATTACTACTGCAAGTCTTGAACAAAACTCAGCTGCGGATCAAATTAACAATGCTATACAGCAATTAAACGAAATTGTGCAGCAAAATGCAGCATCTGCTGAAGAATTAGCATCGAGTTCTGAAGAGTTAAATACGCAAGCTGATTTTATGAAAGATTTAACTAGCTTTTTTAAGATTAACAACAATAATACAGCTAAAATTTTAAGTGTGAAAAAGGATAAGCTAAATGTTATTAAACCTAAAAAGAAACAGGTTCTAAGATCAACGATTTCAGAATCAGTGAGTAGTCATAATGGTTTTAATATTGATATGAAAGGTGTTGGAGATTCTTTAGATACTGGTTTTGAACGGTTTTAAATAATTAAACTATGGAAGTAATAAGGATGACAGATCAGGAGTTTAAGAAATTAAGTATCCTAATTTATGAGGGGTATGGGATAAAAATGCCTGTAGCAAAAAAGGTGATGTTGGAGGGGCGGTTAAGAAAGAGGTTAATTATTACTAAAATGTCATCTTTTACTGCTTACTGTAACTTCCTTTTTAGCAAAGAGGGTATGAAAAATGAACTAATTCATATGATAGATGTGGTATCTACAAACAAGACAGACTTTTTTAGAGAACCAGGCCATTTTAATTATATGACTGACTTTTTATTACTTGAATTTCAAAAAGAGAGTAGAGGAAAACCTTTAAATATTTGGAGCTCTGCATCATCATCAGGCGAAGAAGCCTATACAATTGCTATTACGATAGAAGAGTTTTATAAGCAAAATAAAACTTTTGATTATTCAGTGTTTTGTACAGATATATCTTCAGAAGTTATAAAAAAGGGAGTTCAAGGAATTTATGATGAATCTCGTATCTCGAATATTCCTTTGAATATTAAAAAGAAGTATTTTTTAAAAGGTAAAGAGGGAAACAATAATAAAGTACGAGTAGTTCCTGAATTGAGAAAAAAAATGACATTTAATAGGTTAAATCTTATGGATGATAGCTACAGCGTTCCTTACGACTTTGATGTGATTTTTTGTAGGAATGTACTCATCTATTTTGATAAACAGGTTCAAGAGCGGGTTATCAATAAACTATGTAATAAACTAAAAAAAGGAGGGATTTTGTTTTTAGGACATTCAGAGTCAATTGCAGGAATTAATGTACCCTTAGAAACTATAAGTCCAACTATTTATCGAAAGGTATAATTATGAGTGAAATAAAAGAGAAGGAATTGTTAGTAGAATTAAATAAACTCATTCAGATAAATTATAAACGATCAAAACAAAGTGAAATACTTTTAAAAGAATTAGAAACCGTTGATAATCAAATTATTGAATATGATAAAGTTAAATCTCAATTTCTATCCAACATTAGAAATGAGATTAACAATCCTTTAACAGCTATTTTAGGTATGTCAGCTAACCTAGCAAATAGGAGTATTGAAAAGGAGGAGGTGCATAAGACCAGTAATTTAATTTATCAGGAAGCTTTTGACCTTAATTTTCAATTAAAAAATATTTTTATTGCAGCAGAACTGCAGGCAGGAGAGTTAATTCCTGAAATAGTAAATGCTCGAATTCCAGAATTAATTGCACAAATAACCAAGAAATTTCAACATAAAACTGACAAAAAAAAGTTGACTATAACTTTAACCAATAAGCTAGAAAGTGACACTTTTAGAACAGATTCAGAAAAAATTTATTTAATGCTTTCTAATCTTTTAGCCAATGCAATAGAAAATAGTGAGCTAAAAGGAAATATAAATTTTGAGATTAAGATAGTGCAGGGCGAATTAGCAATTATAGTTCAATATTTTGGTATAGGAATAAAATTAGATGATAGCACAAATATTTATGATCGTTTTAAGCAGTTAGAAGAAGGTTCAATCAAAGGTTTTGGAGGGTATGTAGGGCTATCAATCATCAAAGAATTACTGGAATTATTGGGGGGTAAAATTTCTGTAGAGAGTGAAGTCATGGTGGGAAGTACCTTTACTTTATTTATACCTGAAGGAATAGCACAAGAAGATTTGAACGCTCAATTTGGAGCGAATGAATTTTTATTTGAATAAAGGTATAGGTTTTTTGAAGCCTGAAATAGAAAAATATTGATATGTATTACTTGTGTTAATCGACTATTTAGATACAGAATAGCATGTGTTTACTAACAAAATTTTCATGCTTTTTTATAGGTGTTTTTTTACGATACAAAACTAAAAATTGGAGCGATTACACATTTTAAGTTTTTCTTGTAAAATAGCTAAGTTGGTTACCAAAAATATTGTTGCCACGTTGTTTTGATGTGCAAATAAATAAAAATGGATGCTGAACATTTGTTCGTGAAATACGCAAGTTGTAATTTTTTAACAAAAGAGAAAATAAAATTATAGAGAACAGTAATGGAGGTATTGTATAGCGTATAATGATTTTTGATTATTTAACGTTTGAAGTGATTATAAAATACTTAAAACTAGTGTGAAATAAGCTTATGAAAAATAAAATAAAAGTGTTAATCGTTGATGATTCTGCTTTGGTAAGAAATACCATGGAACAGATGTTCTTGTCTGATAACGATATTCAAGTCATAGGCAAAGCAGCAGATCCATTTATAGCAGCAAGTTATATCCGTGAAAATATTCCTGATGTAATTACATTAGATATAGAAATGCCAAGGATGGATGGTTTAACTTTTTTACAAAAGATAATGTCTCAGCATCCTATTCCTATTGTCGTTATTTCTACCTTAACAGCTAAGGGTGCTGAAACAGCCTTAAAAGCATTAGAGTATGGGGCCGTAGAAGTTTTAGAAAAGCCAAAACTGAATACTAAACAAGTACTAGAAGAGTCTACCAAAAAATACTGTAGAATAATAAAAGCTGTAGCAGAGGTAAAAGTAAAAAGGAGAATAGTAAAGCCTCCTGTATTTAAAAGTATTCCAAAATATTCTGCAGATGTAATTTTAGGTAAATCACCTAAAGTAATATTAGCAACTAGAACAGAACAAGTTGTTGCAGTTGGAGCATCAACGGGAGGTACCGAAGCAATTAAAAGTTTTTTAATCGAACTAGAATGTGATTGTTCAGGTATTGTAATTGTACAACATATGCCAGAAATTTTTACAAAGCATTTTGCAGAAAGGTTAAATGACTTGTGTAAAATAACAGTTAAAGAAGCAAAAAATGGCGATAGTGTATTACCAGGGCAAGCATTAATAGCACCTGGTAGTCATCATATGGTTTTGAAAAGAAGTGGAGTAAGATACTATGTAGAATTAAAGGGTGGTCCATTAGTTAATAGACATAAGCCATCTGTAGATGTTTTGTTTAGATCTGTTTCTAGATATGCGGGGAAAAATGCTTTAGGTATTATACTCACAGGAATGGGGGCTGATGGAGCAAAAGGCTTATTGGAAATGAAGCTGGCTGGAGCAAAAACAATTGCTCAAGATGAAGGCTCTTGTGTTGTTTTCGGAATGCCCAAAGAAGCCATCGCTTTAGAAGCTTCAGATTATGTGTTACCGCTCGCAAGTATTGCTACTAAAATGATTCAATTATCAATAAAATAAATTATGAGAAATTTAAAATAATAGAACAATGGGAAAAAAAGTATTAATAATAGATGATTCCTTTTTTATGAGAGAATTTATTAAAGGAGCCTTAGAGGAAGCAGGTTGGGAAATCGTAGGTACAGCTGGAAGTGGTGATGATGGTATTGAAAAAGCTTTAGACCTTGCACCTGATTTAATTACCTTAGATAATGTATTGCCAGATATGCTTGGGGTTGATATTGCAAGGATTTTGAAGAAAGAAGAGGGTGTTTCTTCAAGAATTATAATGATTAGTGCCTTGGGGCAAGATGGGATAATCGAAGAATGTATAGCTAATGGTGTTGAAGATTATATTGTGAAACCCTTTTCAGAAGAAAGCTTATTAGAAAGAGTAGGGAACTTATTTAAAGCAGTATAATTATGGAATTAAACGGGGTCAAGAAATAGAAATAGCTCGTTCAAATAATTAGATCAGGAGTCAGAAGAGGCGGCTGAATTTTTAGATTTTTTCATTAAAATAAAAACACTTCTTAAGTTAAGCTAACCTTTCTCTTTACAAAAAGGCAGTTAATCTGAAAATATTTATCTACATAAAGATGAGATGATTGGTTATGTAAAAGCATTATTTATTGTTTTTTAAAGAAGATGCTCTTTTAATCATAAAGATCAAGTATCCAAAAAAATGAATCCAAGAACTAATATAAATAAATACTGGTCTTTTCTTAGAAATGAAAAATATTATTAGAGCTTGTTTAATTACTCAATTTGCAAATTTATTTTTGTGTTCTATCTATTGAGGAGAACCGAAAATAGGCGTTATCATTCAAAAATAATTTCTTATTAATATTTCATCACCTTCGATAAGGTAATTATAAAATTTGCCTAGTAATTAAGAGCTAATAGTGATATCAAAAAAGATTATTGTTGAGGTCAGTATTTTATTAGGATATTCCTGTTTCTGTTAAAACTGCTATATTAGTGCAGAATATTTATTGATCGTGTTATAATCCCATTTGTTTACTTTTATTAAGCAGCTCAACAACGTTGTTTACTTTTAGCTTCTTCATTAAATTATAGCGATGCACACTAATGGTTTTTTCTGATCGAAATAATTTTCCAGCGATATCCTTATTACTTAATCCTTCTCTAATAAAACTTAAGATTTCTAATTCTTTTTTAGTGAGTGCTTCATTTTCTATTAATGAGGAAGATTTAAATCGAGAGGTCATATTATTAACGATAAGGTCCATTATCTTTTTACTAAAAAAGTGATGACCCAATAAAATATCTTTTATACCTGCTAAAAATTCATCATCATCAACATCTTTAGTAATATAACCATTAAGTCCCATAGTTATAGTTCTATTCACATATTCAATTTCATCATGCATGGAGAATATGCAGACTTTAAGCTTAGGATAGGTTTCTTTTATCTTAGTCAGATAGCCTAGGCGGTTAGAATCAGGCATGCTAATATCTGAAATCAGTAAATCAATTTTTTCTGATTGGATAAGATCACTCACGTTATGAACGTTATTAGAAGCAATAACTTTATTGTAAGATTCCTTATTATTTAGTAATTTAATGATACCATTAGATACCATGTTATGGTCATCTACAATTAATATGTTCGCTCTATTCAATTGTTTAGGATTAGATTTACGGTTACAATCGTACCATTACTACTAGAATTAATGTTTAGGTCTGCACCAATATTCTCTGCTCGGTCATTCATGTTTTTAAGTCCAAATCCATAATTGTTTTTAAAAGAATCTGCAACATTCATCCCCTTACCATTATCAGTTATTTTCAATTCAATAAAATTATCATTATTAAAGAGTGTAACCGTTATTTTATTAGAAAATGAATGTCTCAGTGCATTGTTAATTGCTTCTTGAACTATTCGATATAAAAATGTTTCACTGTTATTATCCAATCGTTTATAGGTACCAATTTCACTGAAAGATACAATACATTCTTTATTGTTAGATAGATTGCAAAGTACATTTAATGAAGACCTTAATCCAAAATCATGAAGAGAAGCAGGTTGTATTTTATAGGTAATCGCCTTTACTTCTGAAATAGCCAAATCAATGATGTTTTTGGATTCTTTAATCACATCTGCATTATTTCCGATTTCTAAACCATTAATTGATCTTCTTAAGGCAACTAACAATTGGCCAACTCCATCATGTAAATCTTGACTTATTCTTTTTCTTTCCTTTTCTTCGCCAATTATTATGGACTTAATTTTATTGTGTTCTCCTTTTATTTTTAGGTTTATAATTTCTACATCTTTTTGTTCTCTATTTGAAATGTCTCTTATCATAGAAACTAAATGATGTGGTTTTCCCTCCTCATCTTTAATTAAGCGAATATTAGACTCTGTTGTGATCTCCTCTCCATCTTTACATACTAAAGTTGCTCTAAAATCTTTAACATAACCAACCTGCTGTATTTCGTTTAGCATACCATCTCTGAATTCTATGTTTTTGTAGAATACTGAAGATTTTTCACCCACTAATTCATCACTACTATAGCCAAGCATATCAAAACAAGAAGGACTAATAATTTCAATAGCATCATCCATTTTTGTTTTCATATAAACATCATTTAGAGAATCGAAAACTTCCTTAAATTTTTTATTAGTTTTTTTTTGTTCTAATAGATTTATTTTTTTTTCTATAACTAATAAAGATTGATCTAATTTCTGTTTAAGCAAGACAAGCAAGAAGCTAACCCAAACCACTAGAATACTGATACTTCTATTTACTTCGGCTTTCCAAAAGTCATTGTCAGG
The DNA here is from genome assembly GCA_913048175.1 of uncultured Flavobacteriales bacterium. GTDB lineage: Bacteria > Bacteroidota > Bacteroidia > Flavobacteriales_E > Vicingaceae. Next base: position 14,725 of record CAJWVX010000016.1, read on the forward strand.
CGGAGACAAAAAATATCCAAGTACAATAAATAAAGTAATAGATAGTGTTAAAATTAATGACTTTTTGATGCTAGAATCACTAAATAAAAAAATAGGAAGAATATATAATATTCCAAAAGCATAGCCAAGGGGAGTAATTATGTCAATTATTAGGATTGTCAAAACAACAACAATAACAATTGTGTTCCTTAGTGTTTCATTGCGAATTAAAATAAAATTCTTAAAAAAATTCATGTAAATTATAGTGGAGTAAAATTAATTTTTAGCATAGTTAAAATTAAATGAATTTTTTTAATTTTTAATCTATTTATCAGTGTAATTAATAAACAGTAATCTAATATTTTTAAGAAGTAATTTTCAAGTTCAATAAACATTAGCGAACCGTTAATTAGTTTTAATCATTTTGTATTCAGTTTTAATTCGTAATAGTTTGGAGTAAGGTTAGAATATGCAGCATTGTTTGGAATTATGAAAAAGCAATTAGTATAGATAAAGGATATTTAAAATTTAAGAGCACTAATGAAAGTTTTACTAGGTATGCTCGATGCAATATCTTCCATTTACTTAAGACTGCTTAGTTACTGAAAAATATCAAAATCTGCTCAAAAATAGTAGTATCTTAAATCTTGTCCAGGCAATTGGAAATCCAGATTCATTTACTTCTCATAATATTCTCTGCCAGTTTTATCGATATAAAACCAGAACGTATCATTAATCCAAACCCTAGCCAAACTAGAACTGAAAAAATCTGCTTTTACATATTTTGGAGCAACAATTTCTTTTCCTTTTTCATCTAAAAAACCATATTTATTATCCTTTTTGACTTTGAAGAATTGTCTATAATAAATGTTTTTGTCAAGTTCAATAGTATCATAAATTAATTCAGCTGTTAGATCTCCTAACTTATTTATAACTCCCCATTTATTTTCTTTTTTAACAGCAGCATATAAATCATTGATAATAATTTGATCCCAAACGGCTGGTAATGAATCACGAATTAAAGATTCTGAAAAATATGCGTAATTTATAAGTCCTGTTTTTCCGTTCTTTGTATATATATCAAAATGTTGAAGATAATCTTTGTCTCCATCGCAAAATACCGAACCGCGAATCTTTTCCCCAAATCGATTAATGCAATATGCTGTATCTTTTGTCCAAACAGATGCTTGCCCATTATAAAATTCTGAGACTCGTGTAAATTCAAATTTGGTAACTGGATTCCCTGCTTGATCTATAAAGCCATATTTATCATCTTTTTTTACAGCAGTAATGTTGGTTGTAAAAATGTTAGCAGCGTTGTATTGTGGTTTAATAACAACTTCTCCTTTTGTATTGGCATATCCCCATTTATTGTTTTTCCGATAAGGAATTAATTGCTGAGAAAATATTGTTGAGAAAAATGCTAAAGTAAAAGCGAATATGAAAATGGATTTAAGCATATTAATAATTCAGTATTTCTGAAAATTTAAATGTTCTTTTTATTTACTATCCAACTCTTTCAATCTACTCATTCTTTCAAAAGAATAGTTGGTGTCATTTTTGGATACATAATTCAATACTTCTAAGGTGTTTTTTTTTAAATAGGTATCCGTAGGGTTTAGTAAATATTTATGGTAGAGTAGATCTTCTAATATTTTAAAATGATCAAAAGTAAAGGCTTTTTCTTCTTTTAAGAACTCAATTAAATCAGTTTCAATAGCCAGTATTTCTTCAAAAGATATTTTTAAGAAATCATTAGCAAAGTCACTAATTTTTGCTTCAGCTTCAACAGGTTTTAGATTGTTCTTTAAATTCATAACAACAGCTAAAACATTCGCTAATTCATCAAAATATCTTTGTATAAAATCTTTTCTAATCAATCTTCAGATCTAATCATTTTATGAACTTTTTTAGTTCCCTTATACATTTCATACTTCATAAAACGACACTCTAAACTTCCGTTAAAAACTTTAATTTTTCTTGAAGGTCTTAAACCAACTTTTTTTAGCGCTCCCATGTTTGAACTAATCATCCATGCATTCCAACCATCATACCTTGTTTTTAGATTATCTCCAAACTCAGCGTATAAATCATCAACGTTTTCACCAATACGTTCACCGTAAGGCGGATTACAAACGATAACACCTTTTAGTTCAGGCGCATCAAATTCTTTAAAATCTTTTTTATGTAATTCAATTTTATCGGTTAATCCAGCAGCTTCAATGTTTGTTCTGCACATTCCCATAACTCGTGCATCAATGTCAATTCCAATAATCTTAAAATCGAATCTAGTTTCTTGATCTAGTGCATGATCAATAACCTCGTTAAATAGCTCTTCATCAAATGTCTTCCAGTTCATAAAACCGAAAATGGCTCTATTAATATTGGGAGGTATGTTATTAGCAATCATTGCAGCTTCTATTAATATAGTTCCAGAACCGCAGAAAAAATCGATAAAGTTTGATTTTTTATCCCAGCCACTTAAGAGTATCATTCCTGCAGCTAAATCTTCTTTAATAGGAGCTAAACTTCTACTTTCTCTGTAGCCTCTTTTAAATAAGGGATCTCCAGAACTATCTAAGCTAATTGTAACATCATCCTCTTTACCAATATGAAGGTTTATTCTAATGTGTGGTTGGTCCGTATCTACATCAGGTCGTTTGTCAAATTTCTCTCTAAATCTGTCAGCAATTGCATCTTTTGTTTTAAAAGCAGCAAATTTGGTGTGGTTAAAAATCTCAGAAAAAACAGTAGAATCAATAGCAAAAGTTTGGTCTACCGTAAAAATATCTTCCCAAGCAATTTCTTTTACTTTATTGTAAAGATCTTCAGCATCCTTAATCTTAAAGGTTTTTATAGGTACAATTAATCGGTTAGCAGAACGTAACCAAAGGTTAGCCTTGTATAAGGTTTCTTTGGTTCCCTCAAACATAACTGCTCTGGTCGCTAATTCAACTTCGGTAACACCTAATTGTTTTAATTCTTCAACTAAAACTTCTTCTAATCCGTAAGAAGTTTTTGCAATTATTTTCATTTTGCTTTCTGATCTCATTGTGCAAAGGTAGTTGTAAAAGATGAATAGAAAAAAGAGTTTAGAGAAGAGAAATTATTATTTTCGTTTCATATAAAAAAACAAAGGCTATGAAAAACCATTTCGAAATTTTGAACATTACCAGAAACAATATTTTAAATTCAATTAAAGGTTTGTCTTTGAGTGAATTAAATGAAATCCCTGTTGGTTTTAACAATAATATTATTTGGAATGTTGGGCATATTGTAGCTACTCAACAATTATTATGTTATAAAATGTCTGGTTTAGATATGGCTTTAGATCCTGCTTTTATTGCTAAGTATATGAAAGGAAGTTTTGCCGTTGGAGATGCTTCTCAAGAGGAATTAGATTATATAGTTAAGCAGTTAAAGGAACTTCCTGTTAAAGCTGAAGCTGATTATGCTAATGGAGTTTTTAAAGAATTTAATTCTTATACAACAAGTTATAATATTACTCTAGCTAATGTTGAACTAGCCATTCAATTTAATAATGTGCATGAAGGTTTGCATTTTGGATATATTATGGCAATGAAAAAAGTGTTACTAAAATAATTAACCATTTATCATTTTTTTAAAATAATAAAATCTTTTTAGTCTTACTTTTGTTTCATCAAAACTATACCAGTGAGAAATATTTTAATTCTTATTTTATTTTCCATTTTTTCAAGTGGGTTAATTGCTCAAAATAAATACACAGTTAGTGGTTATATTAAAGATAAAGTTAATGGAGAAAATTACATTGGAACCACTGTATATATAAAAGAAATTTTAAAAGGAACGACTTCAAATTCTTCAGGTTTTTATTCTATAACAATAGCTGAGGGAGAGTACACACTTGTTATTACTTACGTTGGGTTTAAACAAATTGAACAAAAAATTATATTAGATAAGAATTTACATTTCAATTTTGAATTAGAACAAGCAATATATTCTACTGAAGTTTTTGATGTTATTGGAGAAAAAAAAGAGAAAAACGTTGCTCAAGCAACCATGGGTACTATTGATTTAGAAATGGATAAGGTTAAGGCTTTACCAGCTCTTTTTGGTGAGGTAGATGTGTTAAAAACAATACAGCTTTTACCAGGGGTTCAATCTGCTGGTGAAGGAAATACTGGGTTTTACGTTAGAGGAGGAGGTCCAGATCAAAACTTAATTTTATTAGATGGAGCTACGGTTTATAATGCATCTCACTTAGCTGGTTTTGTTTCTGTTTTTAATGGAGATGCTATTAAGGACGTTAAATTGATTAAAGGAGGAATGCCTGCAGAGTATGGGGGTAGGCTTTCTTCTGTTTTAGATATTACTATGAATGATGGTAATATGAAACAGTATCAAGCTGATGGAGGAATAGGAATTATGTCTTCTCGATTAACTGTGCAAGGACCAATAAAAAAAGATACAGCATCATTTATTATGTCTTACCGAAGGTTTTATTTGGGTGATTTGGCTCAACCTTTTATCTCAGACTCTTCAAAATTTAATGGAAGTAATTACTATTTCTATGATTTAAATGCAAAACTGAATTGGATTGTTTCTGAAAAGGATAGATTGCATTTAAGTGGATATATGGGGGAAGATGTTTTTAAATTTAAAAATGCTACAGATGGTTTTGCAATGAGTACACCTTCTGGTAATGCTATCGCTTCGTTAAGGTGGGATCATTTATTTAATGATAAATTATTTTCTAACACAACGCTTAGTTACACGCGTTATAAATTTGAATTAGGGTTAGAACAAGATCAATTTGAGTTTAGATTATTCTCTGGTGTTTATGATTGGAATGCAAAAATGGATTTCAACTATTTACCATCTATACTGCATAATGTTAAGTTCGGAGTGCATTACACTTTTCATAAATTTGTGCCAAGTAATGCTACAGCGAGATCTGGAGAAGTTAATTTTAATACAGGAGATATCATTGAGAACTATGCCAATGATGGAGCTCTTTATCTTTCTGATGATTGGGATATAAACGAGAAATTAAGAATTCATGCAGGTTTAAGGTATTCAATCTTTCAGCATGTTGGTCCTTTTAAAAGATATAACAACAATCAATTTGGAAGTCCTTTAGATACTGTTGAATATGATAATTTTGAAACAGTAAAATTTTATAATGGATTAGAACCTCGCTTAACAGCAAGATATAGTCTAAAAAATAATAGCTCGGTTAAAGCTTCATTTACTCAGAATTATCAGTATATTCATTTAGCTAGTTTTGCCTCGGTGTCTTTACCTATGGATGTTTGGGTTCCAAGTTCAGATAAAGTTAAACCACAAATGGCAAGACAATATGCTGCGGGATATTTTAAAAACTTTAAGGAAAACAAGTTTGAAACTTCAGTAGAGGTTTATTACAAAACAATGGACAATCAAATTGAATATAAAGATGGAGCATTGCCAGAAGATAATGCAGGAAATAATGTTGATAATCAGTTTACCTTTGGAAAGGGATGGTCTTATGGAGCAGAATTTTTCTTAAAAAAGCGTTACGGAAAATTAAGTGGTTGGATAGGATATACACTTTCGTGGACTAATAAACAATTTGAAGAGTTGAATAATGGAAATGTATTTCCAGCGAAATATGATAGAAGAAATGATGCTTCGGTGGTATTAACCTATGATATTTCTAAACGTTGGATCTTGGGTGCTATTTGGGTTTATGCTACAGGAAGCGCATTAACATTACCTGAACAAAGATATACAATAGAAGGAGAAATTGTAAGCGATTATGGAGATAGGAATTCCTTTAGAATGGATGCTTACCATAGAATGGATTTGTCTCTAACTTTAAAAGGAAAAGAAGAAAAAAGGTTTAAATCAGATTGGGTATTTTCTGTGTATAATTTGTACAATAGAAAAAACCCATATTTTATATATTTTGCAACAGAAGGGAGTGTTTATGATGGAACATTAGATGTTCAAGCAAAACAAGTTTCGTTGTTTGGTATATTGCCATCAATATCTTGGAATTTTAAATTTTGATTATGAAGAGTTTTAAATATAACCCGTTTTTTATTCCCTCTCAGATATTTGATATTAATAGAAGAACTTATAGTTTAACGTTGGATGTTTGGTTAGGGAAATTGATAGTAAATAGAAAGTCACTTTTAATTGTATTAATTTCATTATTCCTTTTCTCTTGTGAGAAGAATATTGATATTGATTTGCCTGATGCTGAACGAAAATTGGTTGTAGAAGGAAGTATTGAGCCTGGTTTGCCCCCTTTTGTAATTTTATCAAAGACAGAAGGTTACTTTGCTCCAGTTGATATAAATTCTTTTAAAAATTCCTTTATACACAATGCCGTAATAAATGTTTCTAATGGAACTAGCACTGTTCAACTAAGTGAAATATGTACAGATCAATTAGATAGTAACATGCTTCCCTTAATTGCATCGCTGATAGGAGTTTCTTTGCAAAGTGTTAATTCTTTTGGCTTTTGTCTTTATACAACACTAGATCCTACAATGTTTGGTGAAGAGGGAAAGACTTATTCTGTAGTAATAGAAGCTGAAGGAAAAACACTAACATCAACTACAACTATTCCGGTTCCAGTAGTAATGGACAGTTATTGGTATAAAGATCAACCAGGCTTTGATGACTATGGTTATTTGTGGTTTAGATTAAAGGATCCACAACCCTTAGGATCTGCTTATAGAATGTATACGCAGCGTATAGGTAAAGATGATCGATTTATTCCTGCCAACGGTTCTGTTTTTGATGATAATTTTTTTAACGGCTTAGATTTTGAAGCCTTTATTTTTAGAGGAACGGAAAGAGGTTCAAATTCTCCTGACGATTTTGGAGATACTAGAAGTTATTTTAAACAAGGTGATACCATTGCTATTAAGTTTTGTACTATTGATCAACCTCATTTTCAATTCTGGAATACATTTGAAATAGCGGCTTTTAACAGCGGAAATCCTTTTGCCGCTCCAGCTACAATTAAAACAAATATTGAAGGTGGTTTAGGTGTTTGGGGCGGTTATGGCGTTAGTTATGATACAATTGTAGCAGTAGATTAGTTTTGAATTTTGACACCTCCTTTTATGAGAGAGTGTTTTTATTCAAATATTTGATATGATTACAAAGTAATGGGTGTGTTTTTATTTTGAAACTCATTTATCCTTACCTAAAGATAAGATGATTTTTAAAATTGTAATCCTACATAAATTTTATCAGCTAAAATTATCTAATTTCTATTTTTAAAACTGCTATCAAAACCTTAATTTTGAACTTTAGAAAATTTTAAGAATATGTCAGAAGAAATAGAAAAGGTAAAGTGTTTAATAATAGGCTCAGGACCAGCAGGATATACAGCTGCAATATATGCTGCAAGAGCAAATATGGCTCCGGTATTGTATCAAGGAATGCAACCTGGAGGTCAATTAACAACAACCAATGAGGTTGAAAATTTCCCTGGTTATGCGGATGGTGTTACAGGACCAGAAATGATGATGCAATTAGAAGCTCAAGCAAAACGATTTGATTCTGATATCAGAAACGGATGGGTCACTAAAGTAGATTTTTCTGGAGATGTTCATAAAGTTTGGATTGAAGATAAAAAAGAAATCCATGCTGAAACTGTAGTTATTTCTACAGGAGCTTCAGCAAGATACTTAGGGTTAGATTCAGAACAACATTATTTAAAAGCTGGAGGTGGAGTTTCTGCTTGTGCAGTATGTGATGGATTCTTTTACAGAGGTCAAGAAACAGTTATTGTTGGTGCAGGAGATTCTGCTTGCGAAGAAGCACATTACTTATCTAATATTTGTGAAAAGGTTACAATGTTAGTGAGAAGAGATGAGTTTAGAGCATCTAAAATAATGGCTGAAAGAGTTAAGAATACCAAGAACATAGAAATCCTTTTTGATACTGAAACGGATGAAGTTTTAGGAGAAAATGATTTAGTAACAGGTGTTAGAGTAAAAAATAACAAAACTGGTGAAACACAGGAAATTCCTTGTACTGGATTTTTTGTAGCTATTGGTCACAATCCAAACACAGCAATATTTAAAGACTATCTTAACTTAGATGAGGCAGGATATATTGAATATGAAGAGGCAGGTACTGCGAAAACAAATGTTGAAGGAGTTTTTGTTTCTGGAGATGCAGCAGATAAAACGTATAGACAAGCAATTACTGCCGCAGGTACAGGTTGTATGGCAGCTTTAGAGGCAGAAAGATATTTGGCAGCTAAACACGGATGATTTTAATGTCACCCTGAGCTTGTCGAAGGGTGAGAATTAAAAATAATTATAGATACAAATTGAAAAGACTTTAAAAATCAAAATAGAATGAAAAAAGTAGCAGTAATAGGAGCAGGAACAATGGGTAATGGAATTGCTCATACTTTCGCTCAAAGTGGATTTAAAGTTAGTTTAATTGATATTTCTCAGGATGCTTTAGATAAGGCAGTTGCAACAATATCTAAGAATTTAGATAGAATGGTAGCTAAAGAGAAAATATCTGAAGCGGATAAAAATAACACCTTAGCTAATTTGGTAACTTTTACAGATATGAATGCTGGTGTTGCTGATGTTCAACTCGTAGTTGAAGCTGCTACAGAAAATTTAGATTTAAAATTGAAGATTTTTAAGTCGATGGATGAAGCTACAGCTGATAACGTGATTTTAGCAACAAATACATCTTCAATTTCTATTACTCAAATTGCTGCTGTAACAAGTAGACCTGATAAAGTAATTGGAATGCACTTTATGAACCCTGTACCAATTATGAAGTTGGTAGAGATTATTAGAGGTTATTCAACATCTGATGAGGTTACCAATACAATAATGGAATTATCTAAGAAATTAGGTAAAACACCAACAGAGGTAAACGATTATCCTGGGTTTGTTGCCAACAGAATTTTAATGCCAATGATTAATGAAGCAATTATTACTTTACACGAAGGTGTGGCAGGTGTTTCTGAAATTGATACAGTAATGAAATTAGGAATGGCTCATCCAATGGGGCCTTTACAATTAGCTGATTTTATTGGTTTAGATGTTTGTCTTTCCATTTTAAATGTAATGCATGATGGGTTTGGAAACCCTAAATATGCAGCATGCCCTTTATTGGTTAACATGGTTGCAGCAAGTAAAATGGGCATTAAATCAGGAGAAGGTTTTTACTCTTGGGGTCATGGTACAAAAGAGTTAATAGTCTCAGATCAATTTCAATAAAAAATATATTAACATATTAAATCGCTACTTCATTAGAAGTGGCGATTTTTTGTTTTATATAGAATACTTTTCAATGGATAGCGTTAGTCATAATAATTAGGAATAACTATATTTGCTTTAATAAAAATCTACGTGAAAAAACTTACCAAATTCATATTACTTTCTTTCATTGGTCCGTTTATTCTAACATTTTTTATATCTGTTTTTGTTTTACTGATGCAATTTATTTGGTTATGGGTTGATGAGATGTTAGGTAAAGGAATTGAAGGGCTTGTAATCGTAGAGTTTCTGTTTTATGCGTCTTCCAATATGGTTCCATTAGCATTGCCATTAGCGGTTCTTTTGGCATCAATAATGACTTTTGGAAACCTTGGAGAACATTTTGAATTAGTATCTTTTAAAGCTGCCGGTATATCTCTGCAAAGAGTAATGCGACCTTTAGCTTTGCTTATGATATTTATAAGTTTTGGAGCTTTTTTGTTTTCAGATTATGTAATCCCAGTTGCCAATCTAAAATTTTATTCATTATTACATGATATTAGAAATAAAAAACCAGCGGTAAACATTAAACCTGGTGTTTTTTACAATGAGATAGAAGGTTATACTATTCGAGTAATGGACAAGCATAGGATGGAGGATGGTGATGAAATGTTGAAAGATGTTATGATCTATAACCATTCAAATTCTATTGGAAACAGAAAATTAACAGTTGCCGACTCTGCAGTAATGAAAATGGCAGATGATGAATCTTATTTCTCTATTCGTTTGTTTCACGGTACAGATTATCAAGATAAATCAGAAACTATAACAAACAAAATTTTTCCATTATCAAGGTTCTCTTTTGATGAAAATTTAATTCGAATTGACTTAGATGGTTTTAGTTTTAATAGAACAGATGAAGATGCATTTAAACATGATTATAGGTTGTATAATCTGAAACAATTAGATAGTGGTATCGACTCTTTAATGAGAAAAAATGAGATTCATATTAAAGAATTTACATCCTTGATTTCTAAAAATTATTTATTTAACAATACAATTTACAATGGAAAATTAGATGTTGGAGAGATGCCAAAAAGGCGGTTGGATTATATGAACAATCTGAATACGGGAGAGATAAATCAGGTTTACAGTATCGCAATTAATAATATGCGAACAAATAAAGGGAGATCAAGCGCTGCTGCAACTCAAATTGAGATTAAAAGAAGGGATGCATTAAGGATGAAAATAGAATGGCATAGAAAATACGCCTTTTCTCTGGCTTGTTTTATTATGTTTTTAATTGGAGCACCCTTAGGTGCAATCGTTAAAAAAGGAGGCTTGGGTATGCCAGTTGTAATTTCGATCATATTCTTTGTGATTTTTTGGATTACGTCTATTACTGGTGAAAAGATGGCTAAAGAAGATCTTTTAGAGCCTTATGAAGGGATGTGGTTGGCATCTGCATTATTATTGCCTCTTGGATTGTTTTTTACTTATAAGGCAACTAAAGATTCTGATATGTTTAACTTCGCTGCCTATGCTGCTTTTTTTGGTAAGCTATTAAAGAAGAAAGAGATTAAATGAAAGTTTTACAAATATGTTTAAAACCACCTTTTCCGGAGGTAGATGGTGGTTGTAAAGCAATGCATGCTATTACTCAAGGTTTTTTGGATAATGGAGTTGATGTAAAAGTATTAACTATTAGTACACCCAAACATCCGTTTCAAAAAGAAAAAATGTCAGATTCTTATCTCGAAAATACTGGAATTGAACATGTTTTTATTGACACTAAAGTAACTTTTATTGGAGTATTTCTAAATTTATTTTCTTCAAAATCATATAATTTAGAACGATTTTATAGCAAAAATTTTGAAAGCCTAATTTTAAAAGAATTAAAAGAGGCTAAGTATGATGTCGTTTTATTAGAAACGTTTTTTGTTACCGGTTACATAGAAGCCATAAGAGCAAATACTGAGGCTAAAGTTGTTTATCAGGCACAAAATATTGAACATGATATTTGGGAATTAAATGCTAAAAAGGAAAGTGGAATTAAAAAATGGTATTTAAATTTTTTAGCAAAACGATTAAAAAAAGCTGAAATTGATAACATACAAAAAGTAGATGGAATAATGCCCATTACGGATGCAGATAAAAATCGATTTACAGAGCTTGGAGCTAAAGTGCCAATGGTAACAATTCCTTTTGGAATAAACTTGCCTGATTATAAGTTTGAAATACCTCATTCAGGTAATAAAGTCTTTCATATAGGGAGTATGGATTGGTCACCGAACCAAATTGGAATTAAATGGCTGTTGGATAATGTCTGGAAAGATGTTATACAAAATAATTCTGAGGCCAATCTAAATTTAGCTGGAAGAGGAATACCAGATTGGTTAAAAACCAATAAAAAGGAGAATATTACTGTTGTTGGTGAGGTAGATAGCGCAATTGATTTTATTAATGAGAATAATATTATGGTTGTTCCATTGCTTACAGGAAGTGGAATGCGAATAAAGATAATAGAAGGAATGGTGCTGGGGAAAATAGTTATTACAACATCTATTGGAGCTGAAGGGATTAGTTATACTGATAAAAAGAATATTGTAATTGCCAACTCTCCCAAGGAATTCTCTAAAGCAATACGTTATTATTTAGAAAATGAAAGTAAACAGATTGAAATAGGGAAAGAAGCGAGAAAGTTGATGGAAAGTAATTATGATAATAACATTATCATAAACAATTTAATAGACTTTTGTAAAAAGTTATAAGGCATATGAAAATATTTGTTTTACTTTCCAGATTTCCTTATCCCCTTGAAAAAGGAGATAAATTGCGCGTTTTCAATCAAATAAAGGAACTTTCAAAGAAACATGAAGTTATTCTTTGTGCTTTATCAGCCGAAAAAGTAGAGCAATCATCTATTGATGTACTATCTGAGTACTGTTCTAAAATTGAGGTTATTAAATTGTCTAAAATTAAGATTTACTGGAATTTGATTAAGTGCCTATTGTTCACTGATCAATCGTTGCAGGTTGCTTATTTCTATAATTCTTCTGCACAAAAGAAGATAGATGGCTTTCTTACTAAATATAAACCAGATCATATTTATTGTCAATTAATTAGGGTGACAGAGTATGTTCGTCATTCTAAAATCCCTAAAACTTTAGATTATATGGATGCCTTGGCAAGAGGTATGGAAAGAAGGATAGAAGACGCTCCGTTTTATTTAAAATGGTCCTTAAAAACAGAGACTACTCGATTGAAACGTTACGAACATTTTATTTTTGATGATTTTGATCATCATACTATAATTTCAGAACAAGATAGAGAACTTATTGTTCATATTAAAAATGAGGATATCAAAATTGTTAAAAATGGCGTTGATTATGATACGTTTAAATATGGCGAGTTACCAAAAGAATATGATTTAATATTTACTGGTAATATGGGCTACCCTCCAAATGTAGATAGTGTTGTTTATTTGGTATATAATGTAATGCCTTTAGTTTGGAAAGAAAAACCAGAGGTTAAATTGATTATAGTTGGAGCTCAGCCATCAGCTAAAGTTTTAAAGTTGAAATCCGAGAAAGTAATTGTTACTGGATGGGTTGAAGAGATTTCATCTTACTATCAAAAATCTAAAGTTTTTATTGCTCCAATGCAAATTGGTACAGGACTTCAGAATAAATTGTTAGAAGCTATGGCTATGAAATTACCATGTATTACTTCTCAATTAGCAAATAATGCACTCGGTGCTATTCACAAAGAGAATATTTTAATTGGAAATACTGACGAAGATTATAAGAAACATATACTCATGTTGATTGATGACGCAAATTATCAAAAAGAATTAGCAGAAAAAGGATATCATTTTGTAAAAGAAAATTATACATGGGAAGGAAGTACAGCAATTTTAGACAAACTGATAACTACATCTCATTAAAAAAAGATTAAAATGGAAGAATTAAGATTAAAGATTGAAGAAGCATGGGATAATAGAGAACTTCTGAAAAATGAAGATACTCAGAAAAAAATTAGAGAAGTTATTGAATTATTGGATAAAGGAATATTAAGAGTTGCAGAACCAGATGGAGATGATTGGAAAGTAAATGAATGGATTAAAAAAGCTGTGGTTCTTTATTTTCCAATTCAAAAAATGGAAACTATTGAGGTTGGTCCTTTTGAATTTCATGATAAGATGAAGTTGAAAACGAACTATGCAGCATTAGGAGTTAGAGTTGTACCTCATGCTGTTGCAAGATATGGATCTTACCTTTCCAAGGGGGTTATAATGATGCCTTCGTATGTTAACATTGGAGCTTATGTTGATGCTGGCACAATGGTGGATACTTGGGCAACAGTTGGCTCTTGTGCTCAAATTGGTAAAGATGTACATTTAAGTGGCGGAGTAGGTATTGGGGGTGTTTTAGAACCCTTGCAAGCAGCGCCAGTTGTAATTGAAGATGGTTGTTTTGTTGGTTCAAGGTGTATAGTTGTTGAAGGAATAAGAGTTAGAAAAGAAGCTGTATTAGGAGCTAATGTTGTTTTAACGAAATCAACTAAAATTATTGATGTGAGTGGTGATACGCCAATTGAATATAAAGGAGAAGTTCCTGAGCGTTCTGTGGTTATTCCAGGGTCTTACGTTAAAGAATTCCCCGCAGGAAGTTTTAATGTTCCTTGTGCATTAATTATTGGAAAAAGAAAAGCAAGTACAGATTTAAAAACATCATTAAATGATGCTTTGAGAGAATATAATGTAGCAGTATAGGTTGAATAAATTCTTAATCATACAAACTGCCTTTATTGGTGATGTTATTTTAGCAACAGCTATTATTGAAAAATTGAATCAGTTTTATCCTGATGCAAAAATCGATTTTTTGTTAAGGAAAGGGAATGAAGGTTTATTAGAAAATCATCCTATTATTAATGATATTCTTATTTGGGATAAAAAAAACAAGAAATATGATAACCTAAAAGCAATATCAAGAAGTGTTAAACGACAACATTATGATGTTGTGGTAAATTTGCAACGATTTGCATCCAGCGGTATGATAACCGCTTTTTCTGGTGCTAAGCAGAAGTTAGGCTTTAAGAAAAACCCTTTGTCATTTTCTTTTACAAAAAGAGTTGAACATAAAATAGGAAACGGTACTCATGAGGTTGAAAGAAATCAGCAACTTATTGCTGATTTAACTGAAGATATTGCTTCAAAACCTAAACTATATCCATCCAATAAAGATTATTCAGATATTGAAGAATATAAAAAAAAGGATTATGTATGCATGGCACCAACTTCAGTTTGGGCTACAAAAGAATTGCCAAAGCAGCAATGGGTTAAATTGATCAACAAAACAAACGATCAAACAATTGTTTATTTATTAGGTGGTTCTGTGGATACTAATAAATGTGAAGAAATTAAACAGTTGACAAATAACAAAAACGTAATTAATTTATCCGGTAAACTTTCTTTTTTAGCTTCAGCTGCTTTAATGCAGCATGCTCAAATGAATTATGTTAATGATTCAGCTCCATTGCACATCGCTTCGGCAATGAATGCTCCTGTTACGGCCTATTTTTGTTCAACTGTTCCTAGTTTTGGGTTCGGACCTCTCTCAGATAATAAAACTATTGTTGAGGTAAAAGAAGACTTAGAATGTCGACCATGTGGAGTGCACGGGAAAAAAGAATGTCCTAAAGAACATTTTAATTGTGGTTTTAAAATAGATATTTAAAATAATTTTATTCTTTGAGTTTAGTCTCTACCCAGTTAAGGTAGTCAAAATATTGAAATGCCTTAACTTCATACTTATCTGATTTTAAAATTTTTAGCTTATGGGCTAATTTTTCTAATTCTATAACTACACTTCTATTAACGAGGTAACTTTCGTGTTTTGTTAAGAATCTAATTAATAGTTTTTCTACATCGTAAAGCCGATTTTTCTTTTTAAGATAATTACTGGTGGATTTAGATATATATTCAAGTGTAAAATCATTTCCTAATTCAAAATGAATTAAAAGGTTGAATAATTTTATGGTATTCATAAAATCCCCTCTCGATTTGAATTTTGAATCATTTAAGATTTCATTAGACCACCATAAAGCTTTTTTGAATTTTTTTTGATAGAAAAAAGAAAGGCTTAATTGAAAGTATAAGTCATATAATTGAGCCTTTCCAATGAATGGAATATGCTTTGGGATCTCATTTTCTATAAGTTCTAAATCGTCAACTTTTCCTAGTTGAAAAAGGAGGATGTTCTTGTAGAAAAATGCGCTTGATAATGCTTTTTGAGATTTTCTCACAGAATCAATTTGTTCAATCTTAGAATAGGATTTAGTGGTGTTGAAAACTAAATCATATTTCTTATCAGCAAGCTGAGCATTTCCTAAAATAAAATAACAACTAACATATCCAATAGGAGTGTGGTTTATGAGATGTTGGTTGGTTTCATAGTGAGTAATAATTAATTGAACATATTTAAGAACCATATCATTGTTTCCGGCAACCATATTGTAGGTAAGTTGTACCGAAATTTGATGCAATCTTGCTCTTTTTGTTAATGCATTCTTTTCATCCCTAACTAACTTGTTATTGATTAAATTATCAAAGGGTTCTAAATCTTTTTCATCTCTTATTACTCCTTTGGATAAATTTTCATGATAACCTTTTGTTGTAAGTTCCTTTAGTGATAATAGATTTTCAACTAAATCAAGTAAGTGCTTATCTTCATTAATTAGATTAACAACATCACCATACTTTTGATCTTTTAAAAGAAGTTCTTCATGTAATTCTGATAGCAATAACTCTTGGCGAAGTAATTCATTTTTATTAGCCAATTTTCTAGCTTTTAGCACTAAATCAACTGCTTGGCTGTATAGTCCTTTTTGAAAAAGAATATCAATACTAATTAAGTAGTCGTATATTTTTCTCCTGTCCGAATTTTGAGAATGAAATGCATTTAGACTTTTTAGAATTAGTCGGTATAAGTAGTTTTTTTCAGCAGATACATTTTTTACGAAATCTTGCTTAATAAGTATAGCATTATTAACGTTGGGTTCTTTATCTATAAAATCAAATAATTTAGAATAATCATTTTCATCTCCAATCACATGGCGTTGAGAAAATATTTTAAAAAACCTTTTCTCAGACATTGTCAAAGAGAAAATAAGGTCGAATAACGGTTCTTGTTTCATATAAAGTAAATATACATTATATAATTCAGACTTTTTATATCTTGATTATAAGGTAATTTTTTTTCTGTATTTTTAATTTATCTTTATTTTTAGACATATTTTTAGACATATTTTTATGAGATCATTTAATTTAAAAACAACCATACTTTTTTTGCTTCTTCCTTTTTTTGGGAAATCACAGATTTATGATACTTTAATTACAGAGCATTTTGATAATATCACAAATATGACTAGCTCTGCTGGGTTTGGTGGTGTAATAAGTAGTAGTACTTGCGGAAGTGCTAATATATTTAATACAACCACAGATTCTAGAGCTTTAAATTGTGTTCATTATGAGCCATCAAGTTCTGTATTTGTTTGTTCAGATAAAGATGCTGTTGGAGTAGGTGCTGGAGCAGTGTCAGTTGAAATGTTAACCTATACCGCTGTTGATAATGATGAAATTGGTTTTGTGGGATACTTTGCAGCCTATGATTTTAATAATTTAGAAACAGCTGAAATAGTTGAATTATTCTATAGTACAGATAATGGGTTAACGTATACGTCATTTCTTATTTTGACAGGAAACTCTACTGAGAACCCTAGTTATTCCGCTCCTTCTTCGACTCAAGAAGGTTTTTCTTGTAGTGATGGTAGTGCTGCTGTACAGTCTGAGTTTATTAATAAAGAGTTTTCTATTGGAAATAATTTAAGTGGTCAAATCATTAAAATTAAAGTTGAATTTAGTGGTTTTACTAGTGGAAGTGAGGGGGTCGTTTTGGATGAGTTTAGTTTGGTGAAAGTTAGAAATATATTAGCTTCAGAAAATTTTGATAATACTACATTTTTAACAACTTCAACTGGAGCATTTAATACGGCTACAGAAGGTAGCTGTAATGGTAGTTCTTTATATAATTGCACATCTAATATGGCTACACCATCAAATGCATTAGATTGTTTAGGTGGAGAGGATGGTAATGTGTTTGTTATGACTGGTGGTGGTGTTGCTTCTGGAGCTGAGTTAGAAATGTTAACTTATACCACTATTGATAATAACGAGATATCCTTTAGGGGGAGTTTTGCTTCTTTCGGAACTGACCAAAATACTGATAACTTCATAGTAGTTGCCTATAGCACTGATAACGGCAGCACTTATACGGATGCTTTTACTGTAACGGGAATCGATGGTGGTTCTGGAACTGATTGGCATAGTATTTCTGATGGAACTTCTACAATAGGTAGATCATTTATTAAAAAAGGTTTTGTTATTGGTAGTAATTTAAGTGGAAGTACTATAAAAATTAAGATAACGTATGATACTTATACAAATGGAGGTGATGGAATTGCAATTGATAAGTTTAGGCTTGAAGGTTCTTTAATGAATACTCTTCCTGTAACTTTGGTAGATTTTTCTACTAAATTATTTGGCGAAAAAGTTCATTTGAATTGGAGTACCTCTTCAGAGATTAATAATGATTATTTTACTTTAGAAAGAAGTTTAGATGGTGAAAAATTTAATGAAATAACTATTGTTGAAGGTGCTGGAAATAGTAATAATTTATTAAAATATAACTTTATTGATGATGAAAACACTTTGTCAGGAACTGTTTATTATAGATTGAAACAAACAGATTATGATGGTAAAAATTCATATTCGAAAACGACATCTGTTAATGTAAAATTAGAAAACATAAATAGATGGTCTATTTTCCCAAACCCAGCAAAAGAGATGTTAAATTTCGAGGGTGATGTAGTTAAAGTTGAATTAGTAAATATTTTAGGGGAATCAGTTGAGGGTATTGAGTTTGTAAATTCAAGATTAACTTTTGATAAAGTTGCTAATGGAACATATTTAGTTAGAGTTTGGTTTAATGATGGAAATACAAGCCTAAAAAAACTAGTTGTAAACCACTAAAGAGAAATTGCTAAGTTGTTCAATATTATTTAATAAAATGTTTCAGCGAATTTCTAATCATTTACTAAAAAAATATCACAATTATCTGTTTGATAGTAGTTGTAATATTTTGTTATTTAAGTTACTGATATTAGAAGGTTGTTAACTGCTCGTATATAGTAGTATTAGGTAATCATTTTAGAAAAAAAATCAGACGCTTTAATTTTATCGGTTTTCTCTAGTAATAGATCAAATTATTTTAACGAAATTTATTATTTAAATTATTTTGTTATGCTAAAATTGATAGAAAAAAACTTACTTATTACGATTTTTTTAATCGTGAGTTTATTAGTTACAACACAAGTTGCTGCTCAAAATACTTATTATGTAAATGATGCTGTTTCGGGTAGTGTTTTTGGAACTGGAGCAGGTGGCCAAGTAGGACAGGATGGTAGTTTAGTTTTACCATATAGTAGTTTAGGTGCAGCTATTTCAGCTTCTATTAATGGGGATACGATATATGTAGATGAAGGGGTATATAGTGAAGTTAATCTGAACATAAATAAATCATTAACAATTAT
Organism: uncultured Flavobacteriales bacterium; assembly: GCA_913048175.1. GTDB lineage: Bacteria > Bacteroidota > Bacteroidia > Flavobacteriales_E > Vicingaceae. Next base: position 33,570 of record CAJWVX010000016.1, read on the forward strand.
TGGCGCAGGATCTGGTCTTGCTGTTTTTACAGGTAATGCGACTGTTGCTAGGTTTGCTACTATTTCAGCTAACGATGTAACAATTAAAAATGTTTCACTCACTAATTATTATTTAAATGGGAATGGTCAGGTTATCACTATGAATGGTGTAACTGGTGTTTTATTTGAAAATATTGTAGTTAAGGATAATCAAGGTAATGCTACCGAAGGTGTAAATTTTCATTTACAAAGTTCTGAAGTTACTTTTAGAGGTTGTTTATTTAAGTGTTCTGGATGGAATTCTAATGGAGGAGGAACTATTTGGGCAGAGAATACTACTTTGTTGGTTGAAAATTGTGCGTTTAAAAATGTATTTAATTTCACAACTTCAGGAAGAGGTGGTGCAATTGAAATAACTGGATCAACTTCTGATGTTACAGTTAACGAAACTGTTTTTGATGATTGTTCTGCACGAAAAGGTGGTGCTATATTTCAAAATGATGGAACTTTAACAGTTAACAACTGTTGTTTTACAAATAACTATACTCAAGGAGATAGTTCTAATCCTGATAATGGAGGTGGAGCTTATTCTGCTGAGGATGCATCTACAGCAACTGTAGCAATTTTTACAAATTGTTTTTTTCAAGACAATTTTGTTAATCCTATTTTTGCTCAATTTTCAGCAAATTCGTCTTGTGATGGTGGTTGTATTCAGTTAGAAGATGCTGCTGGTATCTATACGTTTGATAAATGTTCGTTTGATAATTTACATGCAAACCCTTTAATGTATGATAAAGGCCAAGATTTTCATTTAGAACATGTAAGTACTGTAAGTGTATCGATAACAAATTGTTCTTTTACTACTTCTCAGGGTGGTAATGGAAATGACCAGGCAAACATTTATAATAAAGATTTAGCGGTTGGCGAACTCATCATTACTAATTGTGGCGTTTTGGGGACTGGGGGTAGTTATACATTAACTGGTAATGCAACTCAATCGCTTGGAGCTCAAGTTTGGGATGCTACTTTTTCTGTCCCTAACACAAATTGTATTGATGTTAGTAATATTGCAGACTGTGGTGTGGTAGTTGATTGTGCAACAGAGACATTGGCGCCAATCATTATTGCGTGTGTTCCAGATCAAACAATTACTGATTGTAGCGCGCTTTTAGATTATACTTTGTTAGTATCTGCTTATGATGATTGCTCATATTTGGTAACACAATCTCCTGTTGCGGGAACTTTACTTCCAAACGGAACGCACCCTGTGACTATGACTGTAACTGATTTAGCCGGAAACTTTACAACATGTGTTTTTAATGTAGTTGTTACTGGTTGTGTGCCTTGTACCAATCCTACACCAACTGGTGATTTAGGGCAAGAGTTTTGTGCGTTAGATAATCCCACAATAGCAGATTTAAATGCAGCTACAACAGGAACCCTTGTTTGGTATAATGCTGCTACAAATGGAACCGCTTATATTATTTTGGCAACAGCTTTAGTTGATGGTCAGATTTATTTCGCAAGTGATGATGCTGTCGGTTGTGATCCCAGCGATCCTCGTCTGGCGGTAACCGTAACGATATATAATCCAACAACACCGACAATAACAGATGCGACACAAGAATTTTGTACGTTGGATAATCCAACAGTAGCAGATTTATTACCATCCGCTTTTTGGTATTTAAGTGATGGTGCCGGAAATGCAACAGGAAGTGTATTAGTCGGAACAACAGTTTTAGTAGATGCAGCAA
>CAJWVX010000017.1 GCA_913048175.1 uncultured Flavobacteriales bacterium
CTTGTTCTACCGTATAGTTCATAAAGGATTCTCCATCGTATTTACTAACTCCGCCCCCTTGTGTAGCAAACCATATATTACCTTTACTATCGCAAATAGAACTTTTATGTCCCCAACTGATTCCATCCATAGCCAAGCCATCATAACTATTATAAGTTGTAAAGTTGCTTTTTCCTTGGGCTATGTTGGGGGCAAAGATGTGTACTTTAGGTTGACCTACTTTCTTTTTTTTAGGCAAGAGTACATTTGCCAATTGAGTTTTTTTTGGTTGTAAAGTATCGTGAAGCTCTGATAATAAAGTTGTTTTTTGAGCACAAAGCTGCACAACAAATAGTTGCATCAGCAATATAATTACTATACACTTTAGTATCTTCATTAATTAATTATTAGGTTTAAACTGCTCCTAAATTAGTTAAAAATAATAGTAATTTAGCCTTAGTTTTAACAAGATAATAATGGCGGGGAACACTTTCGGAACAATTTTTAAAATCACTACGTTTGGCGAATCTCACGGAGAAGCAATTGGCGGTGTAATTGATGGTTGTCCTGCTGGATTAAAGTTAGATTTAGAGTTTGTTCAAAACGAATTAGCTAAACGTAAGCCAGGGCAATCTAAAATTGTTACCCAACGTAAAGAGGAGGACGAAGTAGAAATACTTTCTGGAGTTTTTGAAGGAGTGACTACAGGAACATCTATTGGTTTCATTATTAAAAACACCAATCAAAAATCTAAAGACTACTCTCATATACAAGATAAATTTAGACCATCACACGCTGATTATACTTACGAAACCAAATACGGAGTAAGAGATTATAGAGGTGGCGGAAGAAGCTCTGCCAGAGAAACAGCTTGTAGAGTTGTTGGTGGAGCATTTGCTAAACTCGTGCTAAAACATTACGGTATTAAAGTAGATGCTTATGTTTCTCAAGTTGGAGATTTAAAAGTGATCAAGCATTATTCTGAATTAGATTTATCAACTACCTACAACAATGCCGTTCGTTGTCCGGATGAGCATTTAGCAGAACTAATGTTTAAATCCATTGATAAAATCAGAAAAGAAGGAGATACTATTGGAGGTATTGTAAGCTGCGTTATATCTGGAACACCTGTTGGATTAGGAGAACCAGTTTTTGATCGTTTAGAAGCTGATTTAGCTAAAGCAATGTTAAGTATTAACGCAACAAAAGGTTTTGAAATAGGTTCTGGCTTTGATGGAATTACTCAAAAGGGTTCGGAACATAATGATGCGTTTTACATTGACAATAAAAACGTTAAAACAAGAACAAATAAGTCTGGTGGAGTACAAGGAGGAATTAGCAATGGAGAAGATATTTTCTTTAACGTAGCTTTTAAACCTGTAGCAACCATCATGCAAAAGCAAAACACCGTAAACAACGCTGGTGAAGAAGTAGAAATTACAGGAAGAGGAAGACATGACCCTTGCGTTTTACCAAGAGCTACAGTAATTGTAGAAAGTATGGCAGCATTGGTTATTGTAGATCATTATTTAAGAAATAGAACTGCTCAATTAAATAATTAATTAATCTAATAATATTAAAATTATCATCTGATACTTCATATTACCATTTCCATCAAAAAAACTTTATAACTTTATAAACTTTTACCTTTACAAACTAACTTAAATGAAAAAATTAGCATTACACTGGAAAATATTAATGGGAATGGTACTTGGAGTATTAGTTGCCCTTGCCTTAATTCAATTCTCTTGGGGTGCTGAATTTATTAAAGATTGGATTAAGCCTTTCGGAAAAATGTTTATCAATGCTTTAAAATTGATAGCTGTTCCTTTAATCTTAGCTTCTTTAATTAAAGGAGTTTCTGATTTAAAGGATATTTCTAAGCTTTCTAAAATGGGCGGAAGAACTATTCTAACTTATATCATTACTACTGTATTTGCAGTTTCTATTGGTTTAGTTGTTGTAAACGTTATACAACCAGGTAAAAGTATTTCTATAGAAACAAGAACTCAATTATTGGAAGATTATAAAGGTGATGCTGAAAAAAGACAAGTTGCAGCATCAGCTCAAAAAGAAACAGGTCCTTTACAAGCTTTACAAGATTTAGTACCTAGCAATATAGTTTCTGCTGCTGGAGATAATGGAAACATGCTTCAAATCATTGTATTTGCTATTTTCTTTGGAGTTGGATTAATTCTAATTCCTGCAGACAAAGCCAAACCAGTAAAAGGATTTTTTGATGGTTTTAATGAGGTTATTTTAAAGTTAATTGATTTAATAATGTTAGCGGCACCTTATGGTGTATTTGCTTTATTGGCCGCTTTGGTAGCAGAATCCCCAAGCCTTGATTTATTTCAAGCCTTATTATGGTACGCCTTTTCAGTTGTACTAGGATTAGCTTTAATGATTGGTATTTATGCGTTAATTGTAAAAGTTTTTACTAAAAAATCACCAAGCTTTTTCTTTAAAGGAATTGCCCCTGCCCAACTTTTAGCTTTCTCTACAAGTTCTAGTGCTGCGACCTTACCTGTTACGATGGAACGCGTTGAAGAACACTTAGGTGTTGAAGAAGAAGTTGCCAGTTTTGTTTTACCAATTGGTGCAACTATTAATATGGATGGAACAAGTCTTTACCAAGCAGTTGCTGCAGTATTTATTGCTCAAGCTTTTGGAATGGACCTAACCATTGGAGCACAATTAGGCATAATTGTAACAGCTACCCTAGCCTCTATTGGCTCGGCTGCTGTTCCTGGAGCAGGAATGGTTATGTTAGTTATTGTTTTAGGTCAGGCTGGCATACCAGAAGCTGGATTAGCACTTATTTTTGCAATTGATAGACCTTTAGATATGTGTAGAACTACAGTTAATGTTACTGGAGATGCTGCAGTATCTATGTTGATAGCAAAATCAGTTGGCAAATTAAGAGATCCAAAGCCTAAGAATTGGGATGATAATTACTTAGAGAGCTAAGATCGCTTCGCTTTGAGAAAAAAGAGATAAGACTTATTAGTTCGGAACGTCATTGCGAAAATTATAAACGTTAGAGTTTTAATTTGAAGCAATCTCTTCTTTAAAATGAGATTGCTTCTTCACTCCTCTCAATTTGGTTCATCACAATGACGCATTACACTCTTTTTTTGCGTTAAGGATGGAAACGACATCCTTTTTTTTATTCAACTAAAATCCTCCAAGGTTTATTTGGATTGGCTAAATAAACCTTGGAGGATTGATAACTTGAAAAAAAGATATAGAGAACAGCCTTTAAAAACGCCCAAAACAATTATAACTAAACAATCGGGTTTATACAATATCAACCACTTTAATCAACCCTTAAGGGAAGAAAAAAATAGATATTAATGTTTATTAACAGCACAATAAATCCGTTAAAGTTTTGTTATTTTTAATTTCTGTAAATCAGAACTAATACAACACATATTATACAATATATCATGGTCAAAAAAATTCTTAAGTACTTCGGATTCACCCTTTTATTCTTAATTGCTTTAATTATACTACTTCCTATTATTTTTAAAGGAAAAATTGTTGATCTCGTAAAAGAAGAAGCAAACAACAACTTAAATGCAAAAGTAGACTTTGGTGATTTTGGATTGAGCTTAATTACTACGTTCCCAAACTTTGAATTTTCTATTGATAATGTTAAGGTTGATGGAGTTGATAAATTTGAAGGAACTCAATTAGCAAGCATTGGAAACCTTACACTTAAAGTAGATTTAATGAGTGTTATTAATGGTGATGAAATTAAAATGAAGACTTTAAGCATTTCTGACCTTACTGCTAATGCAATAGTTTTAGCTGACACTTCTGCTAACTGGGATGTTGCTAAAACAACTGATGAAGTTGAAGAAGTTGTTGTTGAAGAAGTAGATGCTGAACCATCGGCCTTTAAATTAGCTTTAAAAGATTTATCTATTACTAACGCTAACATTACTTACGTTGATGAAACAATGGGTTTAGCAACAAGTATTAAAAACTTTAACTTCCATTTATCTGGAGATATGACAGAGGATGTAACTGATTTGATTACAACCACTACAATTGAAGCCATTGATTTAGAAATGGAAAATGTTAAATACTTAAATCAAACAAAAATTGAAGTTGATGCAACAATTAAAGCAGATTTAGCTAATAGTAAATACACTTTTACAGAAAATGAATTTAGAATTAATGAATTGATTTTAAACTTAGATGGTTGGTTAGCACTATTTGAGGATAAGGATGACATAGATATGGATATTAAATTTGGTGCTAAAAAAACTGAATTTAAAACCTTATTATCTTTAGTTCCTGCTGTTTATATGACCGATTTTGCTTCTGTTAAAACTGCCGGAAAAGTACAACTAGATGGTTATGCTAAAGGAATTTATAAAGAAACTTCTTTACCTGCTTTTGGTTTAGATTTATTGGTTTCTGATGCAATGTTTAAATATCCTGATTTACCTAAAACGGTAAACAACATTAATATTGACTTACACATTGACAATCCTGGAGGAAGCGAAGACAACACTTTTGTAAACCTTAAGAGATTCCACATGGAAGTGGCAGGAAACCCAATTGATATGCACATGCAGGTTAGGACTCCTGTTTCTGATGCTGATATTGATGGTGGAATTAAAGCTAAATTCAACTTAGCATCTCTTAAGGATGTTGTACCCATGGAAACTGGTGATGAGATGAATGGAGACATTACTGCTGATATTACTCTAAAAGGAAAGGTTTCTGCTTTAGAGGAAGAACGTTATGAAGATTTTGATGCTCAAGGACAATTAGCAATTATGAATATGGATTACAAAAGTGATTCCCTACCCTACGATGTTTTGTTAAAGCAAATGGTATTAAATTTTTCTCCACAGTTTGTTGAGTTAGCTGCTTTCGAATCTCGAATCGGAAAATCTGATATAAGCGCTAATGGTAAAATGGAAAACTTTATTGCTTATGCTTTTGCTGATGATGAAGCTTTAAAGGGCCGATTTAACTTAAACTCTAACTTATTAGATTTAAATGAGTTTATGGAAGAAGAAACTGAAGTTGTTGCAACTACTGAAGGAACAGTAACAGTTGATGAAGAACCATTAAGTGTTATTGAAGTACCTAAAAACATAGATTTTGTATTGGCTTCATCTTTAAACAAAGTGGTTTATGATAATATGGATATAGACAATATTAAAGGTGAATTAGTAGTTAGAGATCAGAAAGTAAGTATGAATGACTTGGCAATGAACCTGCTTGACGGGAGTATGGTAATGAATGGTTATTATGAAACTACGAATCCAAAATCTCCTGGATTTAATTATGATTTAGCAATTAATAATTTTAATGTTCAAACAGTGGTAACCACTTTTAATACCATTGAAACAATGGCGCCTTATGCTAAAAATATGAAAGGAAGCTTTAATACTTCCTTAATAGTTAATGGAGTTTTAGATCATGAAATGATGCCTGATTTAAACACCTTAACTGGTGGTGGTGATATGGTAACTAAAAGCATAAAAGTTGAAGGACTTAAATCTTTAGATAAATTAGCAAGTGCTTTGAAGAATGATAAACTGAATAAGTTAGAATTAAAGGATGCTCACATAAAATACAGCTTTAAAGACGGTAGAGTTTACACAGAGCCTTTTGACATTGAAATGGGACCTGTAACCGGAACCATGTCTGGTTCTAATGGTTTTGATCAAACATTAGATAATCTAATGACTTTAAAAGTACCAAGTTCAGAATTAGGTGCTGGTGATGCGATGAACCAATTAAATGGTCAGGCTGGTAAATTAGGGATGGACTTAAAAGCTGCTGAGCACGTAATGGTAGACGTTACTATTAAAGGAACTGTAGATGACCCTAAAGTTGGAATTAACTTAAAAGATGCAGTTGGCAACATTGTTGATGATGTTAAGAAACAAGTGATAGAAAAAGTTAAAGAAAAAGTAGAAGAAGTTAAAGAAGATTTAAAAGGTAAAGCAAAAGAACAAGCAGATAAATTATTAGCTGAAGCTCAAAAACAAGCTAATAAAGTTAAGAATGAAGCTGAAAAAGCTGCTGATAAAGTAAGAGCTGAAGCAAAAAAACAAGTTGATTCTTTAAAAAATAAAGGTGGAAACTTTCTAGAGAAAAAAGCCAATGAGTTAGCGGCAAAACAAACTATAAAGCAAGGTGAAAAACAAGCTAAAAATGTTGAAGCTGAAGGAAATAAACAGGCGAATACAATAATGAGTAAAGCTCAAAAGGAAGCTGACAAGTTAATGACTGAAGTTGATAAGAAGTAAAAGGTAAATTGAAAAATTATAACATTCTCATATTAATTGTATTCCTCTCTATTAGCAGTTTTGCTCAAGAAGAGAACTGCCCTGAACCTAATAAAAAAGCGGTTAAACTATTTAATGCAGCAAAAGGTGGGAATTATAGAGAAAAGAAAACCTTGATTCTTGAAGCTTTAAAGAAGGATCCAAACTATTTAGATGCTTATGATGAATTAGCTGAAATGAGTGCTAAAAAAGCAGATAATGCTTATAACGCTGGAGACAGTAGAGGAATGCAGCAACATGACAACCAAAAAGTTAGATACTGGAAGCAGATTTTTAAAATTTGTCCTGACTACCGAAATTTTTATCATACTAAAAAGTTAGGTAACTACTATTTTGGACAACGAAAATTTGAGGCTTCAAAAAAGTATTTTCAAACAATAATAGCTTCCCCTAATGCATATAAAAAAGATGAGCGTTATGCTTATGCAAGATTTCAAGATGTAGAAACATATGTAAACTTGGTAAAAGACAGTGTACCTTTTTCACCCGTTAAGGTTGAAGGGCCATCTACTGGTCACGATGAATATTTACCAATGCTATCGCCAGATAATAGATACCTATACTTTACACGTAAAATGCCTGATGAAACTAAACAGGCTTATAATGGTGGCTATAAAGAGCAGTTTGTTAAAAGCAGAAGAGTTGGCCCTAAATTTAGTGGAGGAATACCTATGCCTGCTCCTTTTAACTTAGGAAAATTTCAGGGAGGAGTTTCTATATCAGTAAACAACAAGTTATTATTTATCACTATTGTTGATGTTATTCCATACAGAGGAAAAGAGAGAGCTGGTTTTGGGCAAATGTTTGATAATGCGGATATCTTTTATTCTGAAATAAAAAATGGAAAATGGTCAAAACTACAATCTATAGGAAGTAACATTAACACTCCCACTACTTGGGAAGCTCAACCTTCTATATCTTCAGATAACAAAACATTGTACTTTACAAGAGTTACCAATGTTTTTGGTGGTGATATGGATATTTACAAATCTGAAAGACAGCCTGACGGAAGTTGGGGAGATCCAATTAATTTAGGCGCTCCAATTAACACTCCTGGTGATGAGAAATCACCATTTATGCACTCTGATAGCTACACACTTTACTTTTCTTCTAACTACCATATTGGTATGGGAGGTTATGATATTTTCTACTCTAAGATGGATGGCAAGTCTAAAGGATTTACAAAACCTAAAAATATTGGCAACCCTATTAATACTCCAAAAGATGAACATGGTTTTATTGTAAGTAGAGATGGTGATAAAGCTTATTACGGTTCTAATGATAAAGGAAAAGACTTAAACATTTTTTCTTTTGAACTGTATGAAGAAGCAAGACCTAAAGCTGTTGCATTTGTTAATGGAGGGATTAAAAACAATTTAGGAGAAGTTCCGGAAGGAGCTCAAGTATTATTAAAAAATACATCAACTAACGAAGAAGTTGAAGCTGTAATTGATCAAGAAACTGGTGATTATGTTGCTGTAATTACTGTAGAAAAAGATCAGGATGTTTTATTAACTGCAAAAAAGAAAGGTTTTGCTTTTAGTTCTCAATTAATTTCATCTGATCAAATTGTTGTTGGTAAATCCGTTAAAACTGAAAAAGTAGAAATTAAACCTATTGAGGTTGGAGAAGCTTATCGAATTAACGATATTAATTTTGCATCTAACTCTTATGAAATTACACCAAGAATTTTATTAGTATTAAATGAGTTTATTGACTTCTTAACAACAAACGATAATCTTAAAGTTGCTATAAACGGTTACACAGATAATGTAGGTGATCCAAAAAATAATCTTGAGTTATCTCAAAACAGAGCCAAGGCTGTTTATGATTATTTGTTAATAGAAGATGTTGAAGCATCTAGATTAACCTTTAAAGGTTATGGCGAAAAAAACCCTGCAACATCTAACAAAACAGAAGCTGGCAGAAAGAAAAACAGACGTACTGAGTTTGTTATTTTGAGTAAGTAGTATTTTAGAAACTCTTTAGCAATGGAATGAAAAATATGATGTCTGGTCATTTATAACCGATTTTATGTTTCTTTTCGTTGTATTAGTTTTTATTGGAGCCAAATACTTTTAGTCCTTCTCTTAATTATATATACGTCTCTAATGCTACTATTCGTTAATCTCCTAATTTACCTTGAGACTAAAGATAGTTTAAGAATGTTTGTATTTGTTTTAGCATATCCTTTCTTTCTATTACCAGTTATGGCCATGTATTTGTCTTTACACAAGTTTGTAGAAAGAATCAACATGGAATACATAATTAATGTAGACTCTAGTCAAATAGTGAATACATACTAACTTTCATATTAGTTTCGATCGCATTAAATAATTATACGGTATTTAGCGATAGTTTAGACAGGATTAAAAAACTTATACCAGCCAATTTATAAAACACTTCTTCCTTAAAAATATTTTATTATTGCTACCATCTTACTATTAGTTGTGGAATACTATTATTTTAATACAACGAAATTTATTACTTTAATGGTATGAAAAAGGCTACTTAGAATCTGGAATAAGAAGTAAGGAGAAGTATTTTAGATTTAGTAAAGTTTCAATTTTAGGAATACAAATTCACGCTCAAAATATTTAGATTAAACTAATTATCAAAATATCCGTAATCAATTAGTATTGTAATTTTACAGCAACTTAAAACACGAATGAAAAACATACTAGCCAAGATATTTTATCCAGTAATAGCAATTGCCTCACTTCTAGGTTTAATAAATAGTCCTCTAGCTCTATTTTCTGGTATCCTTTTCGCTTTCTTTTTTACTTCACCACTTAAAAAGTTTAGCCATAAACTGATTCATTATCTTCTTAAATTTTCTATAATTGGTTTAGGTTTTGGAATGCTAATTAAGGAAACCCTTACTACAAGTGCTAATAGTTTAAGTTTAACCTTCTTGTCTATTACTTTGACAATAGGATTAGGATTACTTTTAACTCGCTTATTAAAAATAGACCTCAAGCTAGGTTACCTCATTACATCAGGAACTTCAATTTGCGGGGGAAGTGCAATTGCAGCGATTTCATCCGTAATAAAGGCAAACGGTAAAACCATAAGTATTGCTTTAGGAGTTGTTTTCCTCTTAAACGCAATTGCCTTATTTACATTCCCTGTAATTGGACATTGGTTAGAATTAACCCAACATGATTTTGGCCTTTGGTGTGCAATTGCTATACACGATACAAGTTCTGTAGTAGGAGCTGCTTTAAATTATGGTGATGAGGCTTTAAAAATTGCGACAACAGTAAAACTTTCAAGAACTTTATGGATTATACCATTGTCTATTTTTTCCTTATTCGTTTTTAAAACTAAAGGGCAAAAAATTAAAATGCCTTACTTCATATTGTTATTTATTGCAGCAATAATTATAAATAGCTTTCACCTAATACCATTAACAATTACAAGCGTAATAGTTTTAATCTCAAAAAGGTTATTAGTACTTACCTTATTTATTGTTGGTACAACAATTTCATTTAAGGATTTAAAGTCAACAGGAATAAAACCAATACTCCTTGCAATCTTCTTATGGGTATTTATTTCAGTTTTCTCGTTGGTTTACATTACTTATTAGGGAAGAATATATCTCCTAAAAAAATTAAAGTAACATCCCAACAATTACTGCAGTAAGCAAAGAAGCCAAAGTACCACCTAACAACGCTAAAAAACCAAACTTTGCTAATGTGGTTTTTTTATCTGGAGCTAATGCCCCTATTCCGCCAATTTGTATACCTATAGAAGCAAAATTGGCAAAGCCACATAAAAAATATGTGGCCATTACGATAGATTTTTCTTCATGAAACAATCCAGCTGTTTTCATTTCACCTAAAGAGCCATAGGCCAAGAACTCATTAAGTATAGTTTTTTCACCCAATAACTGCCCTACTAAAAACATATCCTCTTTACAAACCCCCATCAGCCAAACTATTGGAGCTCCAATATACCCAAATACTAGTTCAAAAGACAACTCTTTAAAACTCGTGTTAGCTGCGATAATTTCATTTAAACTTGACCAATCTCCAACCTTAAATAATAAGTAGTTACCCATTGTCATTAAAGCAGTAAATACTAATAACATTCCTCCTACATTAACAGCCAAACGAATTCCATCAGAAGTTCCATTTGTTATTGCTTCTAAAGCATTTGCTCCAATTTTATCATTTGATATCACTAAATTCTCATCAATATCTTCCGTTTCTGGAACCAGCATTTTTGCTGCAACAATAGCAGCTGGTGCTGACATAACAGATGCTGCCAGTAAGTGCTTCGCAAATTTTACTCGCTCTATAGGATCATCTCCTCCTAAAAAACCAATGTAAGCTGCTAAAACGCCTCCTGCTATTGTTGCCATTCCTCCACTCATCAAACACATCATTTCTGAGTTGGTCATTTTATTTAAGTAAGGCTTAACTAATAAAGGAGCTTCAGTTTGTCCTAAAAATATATTACCTGCTGCAGCCAAACTTTCTGCTCCTGACAACTTCATGGCTTTTTTCATTAACCAAGCAAAGGCAAAAACTATTTTTTGAAGAATGCCCCAATAATAGAATAAACTAGTTAATGCAGAAAAGAAAATCACAGTCGGTAGTACCATTATGGCAAAATTGATTAATGGAGATTCAATCTCACCAGAAACGTAACTACCAAAAAGAAACATAGTTCCTGCTTGGGTAAAGCTAATTACCTTTTCGAATACTCTACCAACAAAATCAAAACCGTTAGCAACAAAATCAACCTTTAAAACTAGAATTGCAAAAACTAATTGAATTAACAACCCTTTAGCTACCAACACCCAATCAATCTTATTTCTATTTCTACTAAAAATCCAAGCAAGAAGAACTAAAGTTGCCATTCCTATAGCACCACGATATATTGAAGTAAAACTAATGGCTAATAATGTTGTCATAAATTATACAATTAGGACAACAAGATATTAATTTTTAAGGGATTATTAAACTTTATTAATAGGTTGTAACAACTTGAAAATAAGAGAGCATCGCTATTTCAATTCTTTCATTATCAAGAAAAATATTTGGATAATAAAATAATTAATTAGCGTTACGCTTATCTAACTCTTCCTTAATTTTTGATGCCTCTTCATAGTTTTCACTTTCTATAGAATCCTGTAAACGCTTATTTAACTCATCTAAAGTTAAATCATCATAGCTTAATGATTTTGGCTCGTCAAATCCAACTGATTCTAACTCATCCTCAATAGAGTCTAACTCTTTTCCTAAAGAATCTTCTTCCTCCTGAGATTCATCTAAAATAATTCCTGCACTCGCCAAAATAAATTCATGTGTGTAAATTGGACACTTAAATCTTACTGCTAAAGCAATAGCATCTGAAGTTCTTGTGTCAACTTCTATTATTTCACCTTCTTTTTCTGATAGAAGTTTAGCATAAAAAATACCTTCAACCAAATTATAGATAACTATTTCTTTTACAGAAATATTATAGACATCAGCAAAACTCTTAAACAGATCATGTGTTAAAGGCCTGCTAGGAGTCATAGATTCTAACTCAATAGCAATTGCTTGAGCTTCAAAACCACCAATAATAATTGGCAACCTTCTTTTAGCTCCTCCTTTTTCTCCCAAAACTAAAGCGTAAGCTCCAGTTTGTGTTTGACTGTAAGAAAGTCCTATTATCTCTAACTCTATTTTATCCATAAACAAATAATAACGCCATCCTAAAAATTTAGGATGACGTATAAATTTAAGAAATTAAATTCCTTTTATATATTTTTAAGCTTTTAATTGCTTAATCGCTTCTAACATTTTAGGCAATACTTCAAAAGCATCTCCAACTATTCCGTAATCCGCAGCCTTAAAGAAAGGTGCTTCTGAATCAGTATTTATAACAACAATAACTTTACTTCCGTTAACTCCAGCTAAATGCTGTATTGCTCCAGAAATACCTGCTGCAATATATAAGTTTGGTCTAATTGCAATACCTGTTTGCCCAACATGCTCATGGTGAGGTCTCCAACCAATATCAGATACTGGACGAGAACAAGCCGTAGCTGCTCCCAATTCTTTTGCTAAATCTTCAACTATCCCCCAGTTTTCAGGTCCTTTTAAACCTCTTCCTGCAGAAACAACAATATCAGCTTCTGTTAAAGATAATTCTGTAGATTCTTTCTTTATTTCTTTAACTGTAATTCCTGTGCTTGGAATTTCTGTAGAAAAAGCGACTACTTCTGCAGATCCACCTGTTTCTACTTTATCTAAAGAATTGGGTAAAACAGAAATAATTTTAGTTGCTGTTGTAATTTCTATTTCAGCAAAAGCTTTACCAGAAAAAACTGCTTTTTTAACAACATTACCATTTGGTAATGCAATTGCACCTGTTACTAAACCAGCATCTAATTTTGCTGACAATCTTGGCGCTACAGATTTACCTGAATAATCGTGAGTAAATACGATTGTATCTGCACCTGTTTCTGTTACTGCGGCTGCAACAACGTGAGCTATTTTTTGTGGATCGAAATTATCTAATTCAGTATCTGCAACATGCAATACTTTTGATATTCCGTAATTTCCTAATTCTTCTAATCCTGAAGCAGAACCTGCTACAATAGCAATTGCATCTGTTCCTGCAGCTTTGGCCAATTGACCACCGTAATTCGCAGCTTCAAAAGCATTTTTAGTTAATGCTCCGTTACTTGAATCTGTATATATTAAAACTGACATAGTTTTTGATTGTTTTAATTAACAATGTAATAATTACACATTGCTATATTTTAAAATTTTTATATTATTTAATTAAATTGCTTTAGCTTCGTTATGTAATAACGCTACTAACTCTTCAGCTGTATCTACATATTTACATCCTGATTTTTCAGGAGGCAATGTAAACCCTTTTATAGAAGTTGCTGCTGTTGCTTCTGAAGAAGGAACAACAGTTAAAGGCTTACTTCTTGCAGCCATAATTCCTCTCATATTTGGGATACGTGGTTCAGCCATTCCTTTGGCTGCACTTAATACAAATGGAGTATTCACTTCAATAATCTCAACACCACCTTCAATCTCTCTTTCAATAGTCGCTATATTTCCGTTCATATCTAATTTAGAAGCTAAAGAAATATAAGGAGAATCCAATAACTCCGAAACCATACCTGCGATCTGAGAGCCATTATAATCAATCGTTTCTTTACCAGCTAAAATGATATCAAAACCTTGCTCTTTAGCATAGTTTGAAATTTGTTTAGCTACATATAATGCATCAGTTGTTTCTGCATCAATACGAACTGCGTTATCTGCTCCAATTGCCAATGCTTTTCTAATAATTGGATCACTATCTGCTGCTCCAACATTTAAAACAGTTACAGATCCACCATTTGCTTCTTTCAATTCTAATCCTCTTACTAAAGCATACCACTCATCATAAGGGTTTACGATGAATTGTACTCCTTCTTCATCAAATTTTGTATCACCATCAGTAAATGCAATTTTTGCAGTGGTATCTGGGGCTTTACTTATACATACTAATATTTTCATATCTAAATTATTATATTAAGTTACCATAAATTCAGCAACAAAATTAATGAAAATCCATTGAATAAAAATAGGATTCTATGTATAGATATAAACTTTTTTAAGTTATTTAATTTAATTTAATTGTTCGCTATTCATGCGCTTAAAACTAAAGTTTTAACATCAATACAATTAGGTGGTTATTTAATTTATTCTTTTAAATCTCCTTTTAATTTTATCCTGATTTTATCCAAAATAATAGCTAAATATTCTACCTAATTTAGTATAACTTCTTAGAGGGTATATTTTAACTTTTTTTACTAAAGTTAGAGATTATCCATTGCTAGAAAAAGCACTATTTATATGCTATTTCTTAATAGCAGGAATAGTATATAAAATGTATAAAGAAGAATTTTCTACTAAATTTAATAAAATATTCATTGATTATTAATGCTAATTAATATCTCTTAATTAAATCATTGGCAGCAACAATCAAAATTTTAATGCCCTATAAATAAGAGGTTATTTTTTTAACTACTATTTTTTTACTTATTACTGAATAAAACCAGCTCCGACAGTATTATTAGAGTGTGAATCAATCAAAATAAATGATCCATTTGTTCTATGATTTTTAAATTGATCATAAAATATTGGCTTATTTAATTTAAACGTTACAGATGCAATCTCATTTATTCTTAATTCAGAAATATCTTCATCAATACCAGAGTAATCTGGTTCAATTTTATGATGGATATTATCCACTTTTGCTAAGACCTTATTTATACCATGTTGGATGGTGTATTTATTTCCATGTCTCATTTTCTCTGAATCCATCCAGGATACAGTAGCCGTTAACTCTTTTTCAATAGTTGGAAGCTCATACTGCTTCACAATCATATCTCCACGACTAACATTAATGTTATCCTCTAAGGTAATAGTAACTGAAGATCGCCTTGATGCTGTTTCATACTTTTCATCATAGAAAAGAATCTCCTTAATTTTTGATTTAGTTTGAGATGGTAAAACAACAATATCATCCCCTACACTTAAATCACCACCATAAACTTTACCAGCATAGCCTCTAAAATCATGAAACTCATCTATTTTTGGTCTTACCACATATTGTACAGGAAACCTTGACGAACCAGTATGATATATATCTTTAGTATCAATTGCCTCTATGTGTTCTAATAAAGTATCTCCAAAATACCAAGGTGTATTTTCTGATTTATTAACCACATTATCTCCTTGTAAAGCACTTACAGGAATAAACGTTATTAGTTGTTCTTTGTAATCTCTTTTAGCCATTAATTGCTCAAAATCAGATTTAATGGAATTGTATTTCTCTTCAGAAAAATCAACTAAATCCATTTTATTAATTGCCACAACAACATTCTTTATCCTTAATAAATTATTGATAAAGAAGTGACGATTGGTTTGTTCAATAACTCCTTTACGTGCATCAATTAATATAATTGCTGTTTGTGATGTTGATGCTCCTGTAACCATGTTTCTTGTATACTCTAAATGGCCTGGAGTATCTGCAATAATGTAACTTCTCTTTAGAGTAGAAAAGTAAATATGTGCAACATCAATTGTAATTCCTTGTTCTCTTTCTGCAACCAAACCATCAGTAGCTAAAGAGAAATCTAAGTAATCATATCCTTTCTGTTTACTCGTTTTTTCTATTGCTTCTAATTTATCTGTTGTTAATGATTTAGTATCATAAAGCAATCTCCCAATAAGGGTACTTTTTCCATCATCAACACTTCCTGCGGTTGCTATTTTTAAAACTTCCATAATCTTGTTTTAACCCTACTTTTAATAAAATTGAGTTTACTCGTTCGTATAATTTGTATTTATTAATCTGATACTTTTCTAAAAGTATCCCTGTTGCTTTCGCTTTTCCATTGCTGCTTCAGAACGTTTATCATCTATTCTTGCTCCTCTTTCAGAAATGGTAGATTCTTTTATCTCTTGAACAACAGTATCAATATCTGAAGCTCCAGAAAGCACAGCTGCCGTACAACTCATATCTCCAACAGTCCTAAACCGAACCAATCTTTCTTCTACTGTTTCATCTACATCTCTATAAACTATCTCATCATCGTTAGACCAAATCAATCCATCTCTTAAAAATGTTTTTCTTAGGTGAGCAAAATATATTGATGGAATTTCAATATCTTCCTTTTGAATATAAGACCAAACATCTAATTCTGTCCAATTAGAAATTGGAAAAACACGTACATTTTGTCCTAACTCAATTTGTCCGTTTAGCATATCAAATAATTCCGGACGCTGATTCTTTTCATCCCATTGTCCAAAATCATCTCTCACAGAGAAAATACGTTCTTTAGCTCTGGCCTTTTCCTCATCCCTTCTTGCTCCACCGATACAGGCATCAAACTTAAATTCTTCAATAGCATCTAAAAGTGTGGTAGTTTGTAAAGCGTTTCTGCTTGAGTATTTTCCAACTTCTTCTTTTACTTTTCCTTGGTTAATAGAATCTTGAACATCTCTAACTATCAATTCTAATCCTAACTCTTTTACTAATTTATCTCTAAAGGCAATTGTTTCAGGAAAATTATGTCCGGTATCAATATGCATTAATGGAAAAGGAATTTTTGCCGGATAAAATGCTTTTTGAGCTAATCTTACTAAGGTTATCGAATCCTTTCCTCCAGAAAATAATAGAACTGGTTTTTCGAACTGAGCAGCTACTTCTCTTAAAATGTAAATAGCTTCGTTCTCTAATGGGTTTATATCTAATGTATTCTTATGCATGTGTCTTTATTATTTTTTTGTTTGTCATATGGAACTCGTTAAAAGTCATTCTCTTAAATGAATAGCTTTACTTTACTCGTTTCATGTCTTAATTTTTAAGCGTGTAATCCACACTCTCTGTTTTCTAATTGTTTTGTTGGATCAAAGTATTTAAACTCATTCGGTATCTTATTTTCTTCTAAATAGATATCCAAATCTTCATCTGACCAATAATAAAATGGACTCACTTTAAGTATTCCATCTTTTCCCAGTGACAGAATATCAATAGTATCTCTAAAAGCCGTTTGTCCTTTTCTTAAATTGGTAAACCAAACATCAGGTTTATGATGTTTCAATGCGCGCTTAAATGGCTCTAACTTTACCTGTTCTGTAAACAACTTATGTTTTGGATCATCAAGATTAGGAATTCCTAAAACTACATCTCGATAAGCTTTAGTCTGTTTTGGTAAATATATATCCATGTTCAAACCAAACCTTTCAATCAAATCTTCGGCATGTCTGTAAGTATTTGGAGTATTATAACCTGTATCACACCAAATAACATCGATAGAACTATACATACATGAAACCAAATGTAAAATAGCTCCAGCATATGGCCTAAAATTGGTAGTTACAATTGGTTTTTTAGCTTGTAATAAAGCCCAATTAACAATCTCTTCTGGAGACTTACTTCTTAATTCTGTATTGATTTTATCAATGTCCATTTTATTGAATTTTAACATCTTATTTACCCCATTTAATTTTATTCCAAGCTCTTTCATGAAAAAAGTACAGCCCCATTTTAGTAACTAACTCTATCAAACCGATAGAAAACGCTAACTCTAATGTTCCAGTTATTAACCAAGAGATTAAGATTGTATCTAATGTTCCTATTAGCCTCCAGCTAATTGTCTTTGCTATACTTCTCTTTAAACCTTCCTCAGATTCTAAAGAATTTTCCTTCTGTAATTTGTTAATTATTACGCTATTTAATATCATACCTCTATCATTAATCCTATTACCCTATCGGCTTAGTAGATTAATTGGTAAAAGTATTTATCTTATCAATACTATTCGTGAAAAATTAAAGAAATTATAATATTAGATCTGCAAGGGAGGTATTGTTAAAGATTTGAAGAGAACTATCCCTTACTTCTATCATTAATTTGTGAACTGAACAAGCATTTTCATTCGGACAATCATCACATTTTTCATAAAAATTAAGACTTACACAAGGTATCATGGCAATTGGCCCTTCCAAAACTCTCATAACACTAGACATTGCAACGTCATTAGGGTTTTTAATCAGATAATACCCTCCACCCTTTCCTTTTTTTGATCCTAAAACTCCGTCCTTCTTAAGAGTTAACAAAATACTCTCTAAATACTTTTTAGAAATATTTTCACTTTTAGCAATAGTTGAAATTTGTACAGGTTTTTTGTTCTCTTGTCTTGCAATGAAAGTAAGTGCTTTTAAACCGTATTTTGTTTTTTTGGACAGCATTGATCAAAGTTACATTAATTTATGAATGTAATCTGTCAACTAAAATTAAACAATATAATAAAAAATCACAAAAAAATTAATTCAACTGAACCTGAACTTCAGGGCATTTTACTTCTCCATACTGACAGTGAACACAACATAGATCATCATTTACCTGAACAATTTCTTCACAACTAGCACATTCATAAATGTGCATTTTTTCGGTAGTGCTCATCTCTAATGTTTCTTTAGAACCGCACTCCGGACAAGTTAATTTGTTGCTAAATAGTACTTCTAAAACGATATCATTCATAGCCCAACTGTTTTAAATTAGTAATTCAATACTATGAATTTAAGATAAAAAGTAATTTAAATATTTCGTTGAGTTTATAGTTATTAACACCAGAAATGTTAATCAACTACAAAGTGAGGCCCTAAACTTTGCATCAATTTACGTTCGTAATCCTCTTGTAGCCACTTTAAATAATTGTCAGTGCTTTTACAAATAGAATAAGAATACAATCTAATACGGTAAGCAATCTGATCAGTTAATAGATCTGCCAATACACGAGCATCCATAATATCCTCACTGTTCTCAACACACATTTTAATATGCTGAGCTAAAGATTGATCTAAAACAACTTTAGATCTTTCCCCATCTTTTATAGATTGCTTGTAAACCTCTTGAACGTTAAATTCAATATTACCTGATTTAGGAAATTGAGCCCTAACATCTGCTGGCATTTTATATTTGAAGTTTCTTTCTATTTCTGCATCTTGAATAATGTTTTCTAAATAAAAATCTGGAACTCTAAAAATTTCATGCCAATCCATTTTACCATTCCAAGGACCAAAACGGGCAACGTTATTTCCTAAATCAAGAATAGTAAAATTCTTTTTATGAGGTAATACACGCGAACCTCGTCCAATCATTTGAAAATATAAAGTCAATGATTTTGTTGCTCTATTTAAAATAATTGTCTCAACAGTTGGCTCATCAAACCCTGTAGTTAAAATTCCTACCGAAGTTAAAATAGCATTTGGAGTAACTTTAAACCACTCTAAAATCTCCTTTCTTTCTACAGGAGAATTTTTGTTATCTAAATGCTTAATTGTATAACCAGCTTTAGTAAATGAATCATAAACCCCTAAAGAGGTATTAATACCACTATTAAAAATAAGTACCTTTTTACCTTTTGAGTTTTCCTCGTAAGCATGAATAAGCTTTTCCAACATTGGGTCATCACCGTACAGTAAATCAGATGAGCGAACTGTATAATCTCCATTAGCCCCTATCTTTAAAGAACTCAAACCAACATCATAACAATAAGTAGTTGGAGATGATAAGAAACCATTATCAATTAAATAACCGATAGACTCTCCAACGATTAACTCATTGTAGTTTTGATACATTGGTAATTTAACATTAGAACTTAAAGGTGTTGCTGTAACACCTAAAATTACACAATTCTCAAAATAATGAAACAGTTTTCTAAAAGAGTTAAAGTGAGCTTCATCAACAATTATCATCCCAATGTTATTTATATCAATCATTTCATCTTGTAAACGATTGTTCAAGGTTTCTACCATTGCAACAAAGCAGGTATAATCTCCCTGATCGGGTAATTGTTTTATTTTACTATTAATGATTTTGTTTTTTACATCAAACCCATTTAACATCGAAGAAGTTTGTTCACACAACTCAATTCTGTGAGTTAAGATTAAAACTTTCTTATTAGTTGTTTCAATATACCTTTTCGCTATTTCAGAAAAAATAACTGTTTTACCACCACCAGTGGGTAATTGGTACAATAAGTTATAATTGGAAGCATTATTTTCTAAGGTCGAAAAAATTTTATCCATCCCTCTTTTTTGATAATCATAGAGTACTTTTTTTTCAATTTTAGGTAATACTTCTTCTACTTTTTCTGACATATATCTTAAAAAATTAGGGTTGCAAATTTAGACATAATTAAGACTTAAACAAGTTTTAAATCTTGACTTTATCACAAAAAAACGGCTAACTGCGTTTAATACAAAGTAAATCGCATTTAAAAGCAGCTAACAAGTACATTAAACGAACCTAAAATCTATTATCCCCATTTATCAAACCGCCTAATCCCCCTAAAACACTTCCTTCGCCTTTTTGTTTACCACCATAATTAGGTGCAGAAGCCATTACTCTATCAGCTAATCTACTAAATGGTAAGGATTGTATCCATACTTTTCCTGGTCCAGATATTTGTGCAAAGAAAACTCCTTCACCTCCAAATAAGGTGTTTTTAATGCCGCCAACAAACTTAATATCATAATGCACATCTTTGGTAAATGCTACCAAACATCCAGTATCAATTTTAAGTGATTCTCCAGGCTGTAAAGTCTTTTCTATAATCGTTCCACCAGCATGAACAAAGGCCATTCCGTCACCTTCTAATTTTTGCATTATAAATCCTTCACCTCCAAAGAAGCCTACACCTAATTTTTTCTGAAATTCAATTCCAATTGAAACACCTTTAGCAGCACACAAAAAAGCATCTTTTTGGCAAACAATTTTATTCCCATACTGAGTTAAATCCATTGCTACAATCTTTCCTGGATATGGCAGCAAAAGAAGCGTGCTTTTTTCCTTCTCCCATATTAGTATAAGCAGTCATAAATAAACTTTCTCCTGTTAATAAACGTTTACCGGCAGAGAATATTTTACTTATTACACCCTCACTCTCCTTACTACTATCTCCAAAAATGGTATTCATTTCTATGGTACTGTCCATATACATTAAACTACCTGCTTCAGCAATTACTGTTTCTTGAGGATCTAATTCAACCTCTACACATTGCATATCATCTCCAATAATTTTGTAATCTATTTCGTGTGCACTCATAACTTACTTTTCTAAATTTTTAAATATTTCTTGAAACTCTTCCCAAAACTTATGTACTCCAACCATTTTTTTTTCAAAAAATTGAAAGGTTTTCTGCCAATCTTCTCTTTTGTAAACAGATACATTATTTAGCTCGCAATAAATTGAACTTGCAGGCTGGCTAAAGTTATTAAAGCTTTCTTTTTCCCAAATTAAATCTTCTCCAACTCTTCCTCCAATTACACCTTTCAATTCTAAAAATTGATCATAAAATAATTCTCTAATACCATCATCTGAATGTTGTATTTCAATAGAAAACCTAGCTTTTTTAGGCGTTATGTCTAATCTAAAAAAAACATCTTTTACATTAGATCGATAATTAACCCATTTAACTCTACCCATTCTTTGATTATACTTTTTCATGTACAATCCAAAGGCATTCCAGAAATCTGCGTTAAATTGTTTTTTTTCGTTTTTGCTAAACATACTTACAAATATAGTGATGAGAATTGAGTATTGGGTGGTGAGTTATAAAATGTTATTTTTGAATTTTAACATTAGAATAATATTATGAAATTAATTTCTTGGAATTTAAACGGAATAAGAGCGGTAGCTAAAAAAGGATTATTTGAGAAAATTGAAGATATGAATCCTGATATCATTTGTTTTCAAGAAACAAAGGCTCAAGATGATCAGGTAGCAGAAACGTTAGAAGGTTTAGAAGGTTACTTCTCCTACTCTAATTCCGCTATTAAGAAAGGATATTCTGGAACAGCTATTCTTTCGAAAAAAGAACCTATCAATGTAAGTTCTGATATAGGAATTGAAGAACATGATCAGGAAGGAAGAGTCATTACGGCAGAATTTGAAAACTTTTATTTTACAAGCGTTTACACTCCAAACTCTAAAGGAGATTTATCTCGTTTAGATGATAGACAAAATTTTGATGCTGCTTTTTTGGTTTACTTAAAAGAGTTAGAAAAAAAGAAACCAGTAATAGTTTGTGGTGATTTTAATGTTGCACACAAAGCAATAGATTTAGCAAGACCAAAACCAAATTACAATAAAAGTGCTGGTTTTATGCAAGAAGAAATTGATGGAATGGACAATTTTGTTGAAGCTGGATTATTGGATACGTTTAGACATCTCCATCCAGAAAAAACAGAAGCTTACAGTTGGTGGAGTTATCGTGGTGGAGCTAGAGATAGAAATATTGGCTGGAGGATTGATTACTTCTTGGTAAGTAAATCAGTTATAGAAAATGTAAAAACAGCAAGTATTTTATCTGATGTTCATGGTTCCGATCATTGTCCTGTTGAGATTGATATTAAATTCTAATGCACATTATAATTCAACTAAGCTAAGCTCAAACTGATCCATAGAAACTCTTTAAACTCTAACACCCATTACGCAAATATCATCCAATTGTTCCATCCCCATTTTCCATTCTCTCATGGTTTTATCTATATGAGAGATTTGGGCATCCATACTTTCATCCTGAATAGATAAAAACATCCTTTTAAATGGTTTGTACATAAATTTCTTCCCTTTTGGTCCCCCAAATTGATCTGCGTATCCATCCGAAAATAGATATAACGTATCATCCTTTTTTAATTGAATAGAATGAGTTTTATATTTTGTCTTATTACTCCCTCCTCCTGTAGCCATTTTATCGGATTTTATTTCATAAAATATTGATTGATCATTATCTAATATACAATCTCTTCCCCCTATTAAATTCTCTTTATTTCTTAAAAGATATAAAGGGTTATTAGCTCCAGAATACTCTAAAGTATTTGTAGCTTTATCTATAGAACAAATACAAATATCCATGCCATCCTTTACAGATGATATTTCATCATCTAAAAAAAAATTTCCGCCTAAATGTTTATTTACCAACACATTAAGCTCATCTAATATTTCTCCTGTTGAATATATTTTCAAATCATCTACAATCTTATTTAAAGAATTTACTCCAATAATACTCATAAATGCACCAGGAACACCATGACCTGTGCAATCTATCACAGAAAAGAAAATCTTATCTCCAACTTCTTTAATCCAATAAAAATCTCCACTCACAATATCTTTTGGTTTATAATAAATAAACGATTCAAAATGATTTTTCAATAAACCTTCTTCTGGAAGAATAGCATTCTGAATCCTTAAAGCATAGTTAATACTATCTGTAATATCGTTGTTTTTCTCTACGATAATAGAGTGTTGAGCAGTAATTTCTTCATTTTTTGAGTTTAACAGCCTATTCGTTTTTTTCTTTTCATTTAAGCTGTAAAAAACATAAGCTACTACAAGTAAGGAAATTAAAAGCCCTAACACTAACATTAACTGCATTGATGACTTACTGCTAATCTCAGCCTTATCCAACTTCTGCTCTGTTAATAGTAATCTATTTTCTGAGTCCTTCTTTTCTGTTTCATATTTTGTTTGCATTTCAGCAATTGCATTAGCATTCTCCTGATTATACAGCGTATCTTTCCAATTCGTATAAAGTTGTAAATATTCTATTGCTTTATCTTTATCTCCCATTTGCTCATAACTTTCAGCTAAACCAGAATATGCCAGCATAATATTATATGTAGATTTTAATTCTTTTGCAATCTCTAATGACTTATTATTGTATTCTACTGCTTTTTCATTTTGATTCATTTTGATATAAACATCCGCAATATTTAAATAATCGGCTTCTAACCCTGCTTTATTATTCAATTTAAAATCAATATCAATTGCCAACATATGGTATTTAATCGATTCCTCATATTTTTTAATATTATTTAGTCCGACAGCCCTATTACCATATAAATTACCTAGCATTGAAAGATCATCTAACGTATCTACTATCTCAAAGGCCTTATCATAATACCTCATTCCATTATCATAATCTCCCGAAAAAAAGTAGTTAGCTGAAATACTAATATAGCTTATAGCAACAGATTCCATGTCTCCTGCTGCCTTATCCAATACAATTCCTTTTTTAAGGTATAAATTACTTTTATTAATATTACCCATATAATCATACACAAGACTTAAATTATAAAAAGCATTAGACATCCTTATCGTATCTTGTATTTCTTCAGCAACTTTAATACTTAACAATAAGTGTTTCAATGCATTCTCATAATCATCTAATAAAAGATAACCTGCCCCAACATTATTTTCACTTTGTGAAATACAATACTTAACCTTTTTATTTACAGGTTTAATCATATAAGAAGCCTCCAAAGCTTCCTCAGCATAAGCTAAAGCTTTCTTGTAATCCGATATATATTGTTCATTAAACAAACTGTTTAAAAGTTCTATTTTATTAAATTTATTTACTTCATTTTCTAATTCATTTTTCAAACTATCAATAGCTTGATTTTCAGCAGAGAGGCTCTGAAAAAGTATTAAAAAAAGAGAAAATAGAATGATTTTTTTTTTCATCATAAGCTTAAAAATAACATTTTTCTAATCAAATTAACTATATTTATTGATTAACAATAAAATTTATAAATATGGCTCAAGTAAAAAAAAAAGGTATTAAAACTAAAGTTAAACGTACTATTGAAATACTTCCTGAAGTTGAATCAACTTTAAATCAAATTGAAAAATTAGCTATTGATACTCCATCAACTGCTGAGATTGTTATTTCTTACAAAATGGTTAACGGAGAACTTACTAAAGATGAGTATAATACTGGTGGAGAATTGAGTGCTGACCAAAAAAAACTAGGACAAATAATGTATGGATCCGTAGTTGATTCATTTAGAGAATTAAAAGATGGAAAGGTTACCGTTAAATTCTCATCAAAATATGAGTTGATAAACTAATTTATTTTTTCGCTTAAAAAAAGAGGCTTATCAACTGATAAGCCTCTTTTTATATACTATTTTTTTAAGCTTTAAACGCTGCAATAGTTTTTGTGATAATAGATACACAGTCTAATAATTGTTCCTCATTTATAACTAAAGGTGGAGCAAAACGAATGATATTACCATGTGTTGGTTTAGCTAATAAACCGTTATCTCTTAACTTCATACAAATATCCCAAGCGGTAGAGCTATCTTCTGTATCGTTAATTACAATAGCATTTAACAATCCTTTTCCTCTAACAAGAGTAATCATATCGTTATCAAAAGCTCTTAGTTCTTTTCTAAATATTTTTCCTAATCTATATGCATTTTCAGAAAGATTTTCATCTATTACTACTTCTAGTGCAGCTTGTGCTACTTTACAAGCAAGAGGATTACCCCCAAAAGTAGAACCATGCTCACCTGGTTGAATACAAAGCATAATTTCATCATCAGCTAATACGGCAGATACAGGGAAAACTCCTCCAGAAATAGCTTTACCAAGAATTAATAAATCTGGTCTAGCATCTTCATAATCACAGGCAAGCATCTTACCTGTTCGGGCAATACCAGTTTGGACTTCATCAGCAATAAATAAAACATTATATTTATTACACAATTTCCTTACACCTGCCAAATAACCTTCATCAGGAACAACTACTCCAGCTTCTCCTTGAATTGGTTCAACCATAAAAGCACAAACATTAAAGTCTTTAAGCTCTGTCTCTAGTGCTTCAAGATCGTTATATGGTATTAAATCATATCCGGGCATAAAAGGACCAAAACCTTCATAAGAAGAAGGATCGTCAGAACTAGAAATTGCCGCAAGTGTTCTTCCCCAAAAATTTCCCTTGGCAAAAATAATTCTAGCTTTATTTTTTTCAATACCTTTTTTCATATAACCCCATTTTCGGGCTAATTTATTAGCAGTTTCCCCACCTTCAACTCCAGTATTCATTGGTAAAACCTTGTCATAACCAAAAAGTTTAGTTACAAACTCTTCATATTGACCTAATACATCATTATGGAATGCACGAGAAGTAAGCGTTAAAGTATCAGCTTGTTTTTTAAGTGCAGCTACAATTTTAGGATGACAATGCCCCTGATTTACTGCAGAGTAAGAAGATAAAAAATCATAATATTTTTTACCATCTACATCCCATACAAAAACACCTTCTCCTTTACTTAAAACAACTGGTAATGGGTGGTAATTATGAGCACCGTACTTGTTTTCTAAATCCATCGCTTCTTGCGATGTTAATTTCTCTGTAATAGTTGTTTCCATAATTTTTGTTTCTAAATAAAAAATGAAACTCATTCCGGAGAGTTGTACATCCTTTCCTCATTAGATTTGGAGAGAAATCATCCAAAAGCAAAATTAGGTAAAACAAACTAAATATTAGTAATTTTGCATACTAAATTATTAATCTCAACATGGAAATAGAAGCGAAACAGGACTTGCTTGATAAGCGATTATTTATGAACATGGTTAGCAACAATTGGCTCGCTATTGTATTTGCTAATATGAATAATATTATTGAATATGTTAACCCCGCAGCATGTCGTCTATATGGTTATAAAGAGTCTGAATTAATAGGCAAAACAACTGATATATTTAATAGCAACCTATCCCACAACACAGATGACATTATAAAAAGTATTAAAGAACAAGGATATTGGTTTGGAGAAATTATTCAACAAACAAAAAATAAAGTAAACTTTGATTCTTTACTTTCTGTTCAGTTAATTATGGATGAAGAAGGCAACCCTATAGGATTTGCATCTAACAGTAAAGACATTTCTATTGAGTTAGAAAACGAGAGAACATTAAAAAAAATTATTGCAGAAAAGGAGCTTTTAATCAAAGAGCTACATCACAGAGTTAAAAATAATCTTTCTATTATTAAAGGAATAATCAGTTTACAAAATCACGAAATTTTAGATACTAATGGGCAGCAATTGGTTTCCGATTTCAAAAACCGTATTGATGCAGTAGCAACACTTCACAACACGCTTTATGATCCAGAAAACTTAGATAATTTAGATTTTAAGCCATTTATAAATGATTTGTGTGGAGGTTTAAAAAGATCTTATGGCATTTCTGGCATGGAAATTCATATTTCTATAGACATGGAAAGCTATTCTATTGAAATATCTAAAGCAACGCCACTATGTTTAATTATTAATGAGGTTTTAACAAACTCATTTAAACACGCTTTTTCACAAAATGAACAAGGCGCATTACATATCAGTTTAGATAAAGAAAATGCAACAATAACAATACAAGATAATGGACCTGGTTTTGATTCAGAAAATATTAATGAAAATTCATTAGGAATATCTCTTATCAAAGACCTAACCGACCAGATTGATGCCACATTTAAGTATGAAAATACTAATGGATCAAAATTTACAATTCAACTAACATAATTCATGAGCAAAAGTACATTCAAAAAAAACCAAGTAGTAGAGTTAGAAATAGTTGATGCTGCTTATGGAGGAAAAGGGATTGCAAAGATTCCTACTGATCAAGGAGACTACATAATGTTTGTACCCAATACAATAAAAGGGCAAAAAGTTACAGGAAGAGTTGTAAAACGAAAAAACAATTATGCTGAATGTAAATTGGTTGATGTTTTAGAAAGATCTAAAGATGAAGTTGAACTTCCTTACCAACCTATTTCTGGAGCTCCTTTTGCCCGTTTACCTATTGAAATTCAAGCAGAACAAAAAAAAATTCAAACGCTAGATCAATACACTCGTATTGGAAAAGTGGAAGATATTGATACTATTTTTGATGAGTACATTCAATCTCCTTTAACATGGCACTATAGAAACAAAATGGAATATTCATTTAGTGCTATTGGTCATAACTTAGAAACGAATGAAGAGTATGATGGGTTTGCTTTTGGTTTTAAACGAAGAGGAACTTGGTGGAAAGTCGAAAACCTAGATAAAGATAGCGGTTTATTTGATGCAGAATTTGAAAATAAGTTAAAAGAAATAAGACAGTTTTGTGAAAATTCCGGTTTAGCAGCTTGGCATCCACCACAGAAAGTAGGTTTCTTTAGATATTTAGTTGTTAGAAAAAGTTTCTTAACTAATCAGTTCCTAATTAAGTTAGTTACAAGTAGTGATGGAATGGAAAACTTTAAATTTGATGAATTCACGAGCCTTGTAAAAGATCTTTTGGGTGATAGAGTTGCAGGTTTACTTCATACGATTAATGATGATATTGGAGACAATGCCCAAACTAGACATGGACATGAAACTATTCTTTTTGGAGAAAACACCATTAAAGAAGAGTTACTCGGAATGACTTTTGAAATTAGTATGCAAAGCTTTTTTCAGACCAATCCAAAATCTGCTGAACTTCTTTATACCAAGGCCATTGATTATGTATTTGATGATAACAACATAGATGATTCTGTTGTTTTAGATTTGTTTTGTGGTACAGGAACTATAGGTCAATTAGTTGCTTCTAAAACAAACAGTAAAGTTATTGGGGTTGATATTGTTGAAGAAGCAATTGAGAATGCTAAAGAGAATGCAAAAACAAACAACATCGAAAACGTAGAATTCTATGCCGCAGATGTCAATAAGTTTCTAATTGAGTTTCCTGAATATCAAAACAAAATAGGAACAATAATATTAGATCCTCCACGAGCAGGAATATCTAAAAAAGCACTAAACCGAGTTGTTGAACTTGGAGCTAAACAAATTGTTTATGTAAGTTGTAATCCATCTACACAAGCAAGAGATATGGAGGTTTTGTTTGAAGCAAATTATGAGTTAAAGAAGATTAGTTTGGTTGATCAATTCCCTCATACAGCACATATTGAAGCCGTTGCTTTGTTTACGAAAAAATAGTTTATAGTATTTGGCTTCTTGTGTTTAGTCGGATTTCCTTGATGATACTAGACACAAAAGACTAAACACAAAATACGAATCAGATGAAAGAAGAAATCCAAAAATGCATTGAAGTATTAAAAGCTGGAGGAATCATCCTTTACCCTTCCGATACTGTGTGGGGAATTGGGTGTGACGCAACCAACAAAGAAGCTGTTCAAAAAATCTATGATTTAAAAAAAAGAACCGATTCTAAAAGTCTTATCGTTATTGTAGCAAATGATAGAATGCTTAATTATCATGTTAAAGATGTGCCTGAATTAGCTTGGGATATTATTGATATTGCTAGTAAACCAACAACAATCATTTATCAAGATGGTAAAAACTTAGCCGAAAATGTAATGCCAGAAGATAATACAATTGCTATACGAATGATAAAAGAAGGTTTTTCTCATCAAATGGCTTTTAATTTCAGAAAGCCAATTGTTTCTACATCTGCTAATATTAGTGGATCTCCAACTCCAACTAAATTTAATGAAATTTCAAAAGAAATTAAAGATGGTGTAGATTTTATTGTAAATAAATCGTTTGACTCAGGCAACAGAAAACCGTCATCTTTAATGAAACTAGGTATAAATGGTGATATAGAAATCCTAAGAAAGTAATATTTCGATCATAGAGTGTACTTCAACCATACTTATTAATCCATTTGTCAGTTTTATTAGAACACTGTACTATTTTTTGTATTTACGAGAGCTAATCTAAGTATAAATACTTCTGTTAAATATATTTTTAACTGCCTATTTCCTGATAAATATACTTGTGATGTTTTAATAACAGAGACCCTTATGATTAAAAAAAGTCAAATCCTCCTCTTACTTTTTATACTTATTACTACTAAAATTCAAGCAGCCAAACGTTATTTGATTACTGGCACTTCAAGTAACTGGAACGATATAACAAATTAGTCGACTACTAATGGAGGAGCGGATGGAGCTTCAGTTCCTTTAGTTACCAATGATGTATTTTTTTACTAATAATGGTTTAACAAATTGTGTATTTGATATTGCTACAACAATCAACTCAATAAATATAGCCGCTACCTATTCAGGAATAATTGATATTAATGGAAAATCATTTAATATTATTGGATCAACTAACAATGAATTTGCTGGAGGAATAATTAATGATACTCCAAGAACAAGCTCCATAACCATAAACTCTACTGCTAGAACAAGATTTTCAGGAACTACTTTTGGAGCTATTGTTAATGCATCATCTTCAAGATTATATTTAAACGGAAGTATTTTTAATGGAGCATGTACTTTCACAAAAAATGGAGGAGGAAATGAATCTAGCACTGGATTTAATACTTTCAATTCAACTATCTCATTAACCAATTCTTGAACTTCGTACTTTTTATTAGGAAATACTAACCCTGACACTTTTAATGACGAATTAACGATTAATAATACTGCAACAAGTTTAATTTACATAGCACATAATAGTTCTGGAAATCAATTTAATGGAAATATAATTCTAAATCCAACCTTAGGAACTGGAATAAGATTCGGTTAAGGAGTTAGCTGTACAAATACTTTAGCAGCAATCAAAACAATTTCTATTGGAGTTAGTGGGTTCTCTTCAGAAACGTTAAGAATAAGAAGATTCACACAAACTGGAGCTACAGCTCAAGCAATTAATTTAACAGGATCTTCCACTCTCTATTTAGAATAAAATTCTACTTGGAATGGAAATATAAACTTTGACGCACCAAGAGTTTTAGTTCGTCAAAACACATTTAATGGCACCCTTAAACTAACAAATTCAGGTGCTGGAAATGATGGTAGTTATGGAGGTAATACATTTGCTTCAACAGTACCAATAATAAATAATGTAACTAGTATAATATATTTTGCACAAACAAATCCTGATACTTTTAATGGAGATTTAACTTTAATTGTAAGTAACACAGGAAGATTATACATGGCAAATATAGCTTCAGATGATAATTCAGTTGGTGGAAACACTTTTACAATGAATGCCGATTTTACAAATAGCGGTAGTGGTTATTTAAGATTAGGAAATGGAAACTTTGATACTTATTCAGTTAATGTTACTTTAAAAAATACTGGTTCTCGACATATATATATTGCATACAATGGTTCAGACCATTCAGTTGCTAGAGACTTTAATACTTCAAATTCTGGCACAGGAACTTCAGGTATCAATATCGATTCTGGTAATACTTCTACCTATCCATTAATGGTAATATAACTTTAACTCAAAATGGTACAGAAAATACATTATATACTTATTTAGGTGATCAAGGTAATATTACAGCTAACGGAACAGTTACTATAGTTAATTTAGGAACAGGAACCACTTCTGATATGAGAGTAGCTAATAATATGAACTCTGCTGTTACTATTTTTGGAGCAACTTCAATTACAAACAATAATACAGCTCTTACAACCAATAGAATTTATGCTGGTTAAAATGGTGATATAACTTTTAACGGTACATTGGATTAAATTAACAATGCTGGCTCCAATAATTCTGAAATCTATTGTAATAACAGAGCTAATAGTACTAATTTGTACAATCAAAATATTCTATACTTGCATTAATACTTCTATTTTCAAAGAAGTTTAAGATATTGTCTTTGTTATAATTAATTGAATTTATAGCTCTATATAAAATAGCTCTATTTTTAATTCTATAGTCTTTTCAATCCAATTATTTAATTGGATTTCTACTCTTTCTTTGGTCGTTTTTTTATAGATATTTCTTAGTTAAAGACAATGTTCATAAGCCTTTTTTTAATTCTGTAAATTACTGAAATAAAATAGTCGATCTTATCGTTTATTTTTGTGTAAAGTTCATTTTTTGCTAAAAAAATCTACTTATTACTAATAATTGTTTGAGTGTAACCTCAAACAATTTTAGTTTAAATCGTGCTACATTTTATTTTACTTTTTTTATAACTTCATTTTCCTGATCTATAGCCTTCCATATAAACTATACTCTTAAATATTGAACAAAATCTAAAACAAGTTTTACAACATAAAATCTGTAACTAACTATTTGAGTATTAAAAAAAGATTTAATAGCTGCTTTGTTCCTCTAATACTTGTTATTAAACTTCCTCACTCTATCTTAGCTTCGTTATTGTTAAAATAAGTATACAATTCTCCTTGAGGTAAGCTTGCTTCCTCTAAACTAAGATACTCACCCATATTAGCACTAAAATATAGATACGCTTCTGAATGCTCTTTTTGACCTCTGTTCTCAAATTCGCTAAAGTCTTTTTTTTTAATAACAACTTATTTAAATAGCCTTTATAACATAATAACTATCGATATTAATTACCGAACCTATTCGATCTCTAGCTGTACCTTTAAAAAAATCAGAAATCTCTTTGGTTAATTTAGAGCCTTCAGATACAAAAGAGTAGACCTTTTTCATTGTTATTTTAGGATTACTCTTCTTGCAGCAAACCCTGTTTTGTATAAATAAATAAAGTGACTTTTCCCTTAATGGAAAATATTGAACACGTTTAGAGGGGTGAAAGCCTTTTGATTCCTATTCTGAAAAAAGATAACCCTAAGGGAGCTGATTGTTCTCTTCTAAATGAACTTCTAATATATGCTCTTTTTTAAAAATATCACATAATTCTAAAGCGTCTCTTTGGGTAAAATAAAGAAACTTATATTCATATTCTTGGACTAATTTAATAACCTAAATCTAACCTATTTATTTTACTACCTAAATTTAACATGTTAGCCATTACAATTCACCATTTATTAGTTTAACTTTGCTTTCAAAATTTTGAATAGATGATTAAGATAACATTACCCGATGGCGCTGTAAAAGAACTTCCAAAAGGAAGTACTCCTATGGATGTTGCCAAAAGTATTAGTGAAGGATTTGCAAGAAATGTAATTTCTGCAAAAGTTAACGACAATACTGTTGAAGTAACAACTCCTATTACCACCGATGCAAATGTTACCTTGTATACATTTAATGACACAGATGGAAAGAAAGCTTTTTGGCATTCTTCTGCTCATATTTTAGCCCAAGCGTTAGAAAAATTATATCCTGGTGTTAAATTAACTATTGGGCCAGCTATTGAAAATGGTTTTTACTATGATGTAGATACTGGAGAAGAAACAATTCATGAAGCTGATTTTAAAAAAATTGAAGATAAGTTTTTAGAGTTGGCTCGTCAAAAAGTTGATTTTAGTTTAAGAGATGTTTCTAAAGCTGATGCCTTAGCTAAATATAAAGCTGAAGGAAACGAATATAAAGTTGAATTAATAGAAAACTTAGCTGACGGAGAAATTACTTTCTGTGACCATTCAGATTTCACTGATTTATGTAGAGGTGGACACATTCCTAATACAGGCATTGTTAAAGCTTTTAAGGTAATGAGTGTTGCTGGAGCATACTGGAGAGCAGATCAAACAAAAAATCAATTAGTTCGTGTATATGGAATTAGTTTTCCAAAACAAAAACTACTTACTGAATATTTAGAACTTTTAGAAGAAGCTAAAAAACGTGATCACAGAAAACTAGGTAAAGAGTTAGGATTATTTGCTTTTTCTCAAAAAGTTGGTCATGGTTTACCATTA
The DNA here is from genome assembly GCA_913048175.1 of uncultured Flavobacteriales bacterium. Lineage (GTDB taxonomy): Bacteria > Bacteroidota > Bacteroidia > Flavobacteriales_E > Vicingaceae. The sequence continues at coordinate 33,231 of CAJWVX010000017.1, forward strand.
TGGCTACCTGCTGGAGCAATGCTAAGAGAGCGTTTAGAACAATTCTTAAAGAAAGCACAACTTAAAGCTGGATATTTACCGGTTATTACTCCTCATATTGGGAATAAAGAACTTTATGTTTGTTCAGGTCATTACGAAAAATATGGCGCAGATTCATTTCAACCAATATTAACTCCACACGAAGGTGAAGAGTTTTTATTGAAAC
>CAJWVX010000018.1 GCA_913048175.1 uncultured Flavobacteriales bacterium
ATACCCTATAGATGTTGATCGAGAATCGATTGGTTATTTGGCTGAAAAATATCCAGAATTAAAGGGGAAAATTATTTTTGGTGATTTTTTAAAAATGAACATGAGTGATATTGCAGGTCAAGAACCATTTGCAGTTATTGGTAATTTCCCTTATAATATTTCTACTCAAATATTATTTAAAGTATTAGATCATAAAGATCAAATACCTGAGTGTGTTGGAATGTTTCAAAAAGAAGTTGCGGAACGTTTTGCTTCAGCACCTGGCTCTAAAGTTTATGGAATAACAAGCGTTTTATTGCAAGCATTTTATAACGTAGAATATTTGTTTACCGTTGGCCCTGAAGTTTTTGATCCACCACCAAAAGTTCAGTCTGCTGTTATTCGTTTTGTTAGAAATGAGAAAATGACGCTTGATTGTGATGAAAAGAAGTTTAAAAATATAGTTAAAATGGCTTTTGGCCAACGAAGAAAAATGATGCGGAAATCATTAAAAATCTTGTTAAACGACAACAATAAAGATCTTGAAATCTTCACAAAACGACCAGAGCAGTTGAGTGTAAAAGAGTTTGTAGAGTTAACAAATTTGATAGGATAAGGCCTCCCTCCATTATCTCCTTATATTAATTTTATACCTTTACATTGCTAAAAAGTAGAGAAAGAATGCAGTTTGAATTAACCAAAGATTATTTAGAACAACTGAATACTGCCGTAGAAAGCAGTTCTGAGGATAAAATTCTTGAGCTTATTGATGGGCTTCATGCTGTAGATGTCGCTGAGATTTTAGATGAGCAATCTACTAAAGAAGCGAAAGCTTTTTATGATTGTTTACCCAATGAAATGGCAGCAGATGCTTTAGTTGAACTGGATGAAGATGTAAGAGTTCGTTTTTTGAAGGAAATTTCTTCTGAAGACATTGCAGAAAGAATTATTGAGAACTTAGATACCGATGATGCGGCAGATTTAATTGGTGAACTTTCTGAGGAGAAACAAGATGAGGTTATATCTTACATTGAAGATCTTGAGCATGCAAGTGATATTATAGATCTATTGCTTTATGATGAGGATTCTGCTGGAGGGTTAATGGCCAAAGAGCTTGTTAAGGTAAAGGTGGATTGGGACGTTGCGACTTGTATTACAGAAATTCGAGCGCAGGCAGAGGAGGTTGAAAATATGTATACAGTTTATGTTGTAGACGAAAACAATATTTTACAAGGACGAATTTCTTTAAAAAAATTAATATTAGCACCAGATAACACAAAGATTAAGGAGCTTTATAACGATGAGCTTATTTTAGTTAAAGTTGATGTTGAGCGAGAAGATGTTGCTCAAATAATGGATAAATATGATTTAGTTGTAATACCTGTTATTGATGAAATAGGACGATTATTAGGAAGAATTACTATTGACGATGTAGTAGATGTGATGAGGGAAGAGGCTGAAAAAGATTACCAAATGGCCTCAGGAATTTCTGAAAATGTTGAATCTTCAGATAACGCATGGATGCTAACTAGAGCTCGATTGCCTTGGTTGTTAATTGGGCTGTTTGGTGGTATTTTAGGAGCTCAGGTTATTGAGGCTTATGAAGGTCAAATACAAATACATCCAGAAATGGCATTTTTCATCCCTTTAATTGCGGCAATGGCAGGTAATGTTGGAGTGCAATCTTCGGCAATTGTAGTACAGGGTTTAGCAAATAACTCTTTGGGATTAGATAGTCTTTGGAAGAAACTATTTAAAGAACTTCTAGTTGGTTTAATTAACGGAGTTGTTTTGGCGGGATTAATCTTTGCTTATAATTACTTTTTTACGGATGATATTACCTTGGGAATCATTGTAAGCACTTCTCTTTTTGTAGTTATTGTTTTTGCTGCAATATTTGGAACTTTAGTCCCTTTAATGCTAGATAAATATAAAATAGACCCAGCACTAGCTACTGGGCCTTTTATTACAACGGTAAACGATGTTTTTGGACTTTTCCTTTATCTTTATATTGGTTATTTGATGTATGCTGTTTAGTTAACATTGTACCGAACTAACTTCATGTCAAAAACATCTGAAGATGAGGCATAGAAAAATTGACTAGAAATAATTCCTACATCATCATTATAATAACGAAATTGAGTTCTTGTGCCCCAAGAATAGCTGGCTATTAAAGGCAAAAATTCTGTTTCTCTTTGATAACAATTATATGTTCCTGCTGGCACGGTAATATTTTGATTTGTAGAATTAGTCCAAGTGGATAATTGAAACATGTTATTTCCTACATTTTCTGTGTTATATATTGTACCAAGGTTATTTGTTGAAAATTGTATTTTCTCGGTATTATTGGAAGTGTCAAAGTAAATAACACTTTTGTTTTCATTTCTAATTATTTTTCCAGTAGCTATTGTTGATCCAAAACCTTCAATAATGTAGAATGTATTTCCATTTATTATAGTATCTCTATCTATATAAGTACTATCAGAGGAAGAAAATAGTGTTTCAAACCCTAAAAAATCTGTTTTATAGATATCATAAACCCAATAATTTCCAACACTAAGAGGTATGTGTGATGCTGCTTCGTTATTATTACAAGGGGCGGGTTGTTGTATTTCAATTATTTCTTCTTTGGAACATCCAAAGATTGTTGTTGTTGAAACTGCAGCAATTAGCATTACTTTTTTCATAATTTTACATTTGATTAATAATTAAAAAAAGTAAACAGATTTCATAGGCTTTTTAGATTTATGATTCTGAAAACGTTACGGTTTTTATAATATTGTAAAATGAAGAAAATACTTTTTGTAGATACTGTTCATCCTATCCTAGAAAAAAGGCTACTTGAATTAGGGTATGTTTGCGAACACGATTTAAAATCTACGAAAGAAGAAATAGAGTCTAAAATAGATCAATACTTTGGCTTGGTTATAAGAAGCCGCTTTCCGATAGATGAGGTTTTCTTAAATAAATCGAATAGTTTAAAGTTTATTGCGCGTTCTGGAGCAGGCTTAGAAAATATTAATGTTGCTTATTCAGAAGAAAAAGGAATAACCGTATTTAATTCTCCAGAAGGAAATATGGATGCTGTAGGAGAACAAGCAATAGGAATGTTGTTGATGCTATTTAATAAATTGAAGAAAGGTGATTTAGAAGTTAGAAATGGCCTTTGGGACAGAGAAGGAAATAGAGGCTTAGAGCTTTCTAAAAAAACTATTGGAATTATTGGCTACGGAAATATGGGTAAAGCTTTGGCTGAAAAACTAAGCGGTTTTGGCTGTAAGGTTATTGCTTATGACAAATATAAAGTTGATTTTGAATCAGACATTGTTAAAGAGGCAGATTTAGAAACAATTTTTAAAGAAACAGATGTTTTAAGCATTCATTTGCCGCTATCTGAAGAAACACATCATTATGTTAACGAAGTCTTTATCGCACAATTTAAAAAGCCTATTTATATAATAAATACAGCTCGTGGTAATAATGTCTGTGTGGCCGATTTAGTTTCTAGTCTAAAAAGCAAGAGGGTTTTAGGGGCTTGTTTGGATGTGTTAGAATATGAAACAAAATCTTTTGAAACAATAAATGCTAAAAAATTCCCAGAAGACTTTAAATACTTAGCTCAATCTGATAAAGTAACTTTAAGTCCTCATGTTGCTGGATGGACGCAAGAATCTTATGTAAAACTTTCTAGCTTTTTAGCAGATAAAATTGAGAAGAAATTTAATTGATTATTGGTTTAAAATCCAAGCCTTACTGTTGTGGTCTTGAGCAAATTCAAGAGCATTTATAGCTTGTTTTCTGGTAACAAAACTATTGTAGCTTACTGCCCACAAACCTTTACGTTTACCAATAATAAAAGCATCGAAACCTTGTTTCTTCAGTTTTTTAACCATTTTTTTAGCATTTCTTCTTTCAGAAAAACAACCAGCTACAAGATGATAATGCAGTTCTTGTTTTGTAACAGCTACATAGGTAGAAACAGGCTTAGCAATAGACATTTCTCTTAATTGAACAGTAACAGGTTCAAACCCCGCTTCAAAGGTAACATCTAAGAAATAAACACTTTCATTCGCGGTAGTAATTTGCTCTTTAACAGAAACAACATCAAGCTCTTTATTAACTTTAAAATCTGATTTAGAGGGAGAATAAAGACTCTTAGTAGCAGGTTTAAATGGATTTAAATTAGCGTAATTAAGGTCAGCATTTAAATCTACATTACTAGGCATCCAGCCAGCTAAAAAAGCTAATGGAATAAGAGCCGCAGCATACATCCATTTCTTAGACTTTTCTGATTTAACAGCAATTAAAGGTGCTGTTCTGTCAATAAACTCTTTAGTAATTTTTGCTTCAATAGTGATTCGTTGTATTGGTTGTTTTTGAAAAACAGCCAAACCATAAGATCCTAAAAGATAGTTTATGGAGTTTTGCGGATCAAACTGAGTTCTATTTTCTGCATCCAAAAATAATGTTCCAACATTACTTATTAAAACACGCTTTTTGAGCTTTAAATCTCTATTGATAATCACTAAAGCTTCTTCAATATTTTTGATAGCAACATCAAAACTTACACCCTCTTTTTGAGCGATAAGGTTTGCCAGCAAACCATCGTTTGCATTTAAATTCTTATTAAAAGAAATGCTTTTAGATGGTGGTGCAAATGTATTTTGAACAGATTGAATTGTCGCAGATTTATAGTTAGCAACAAAACCCCCCAGACCAGGAACAACAACACAATCGTATTGATAAAGTAATTCTGATATGTATTGTTCGATTTTCAAAGTTCTAAAGTAGCTAAATTTATAATATCAGAAAGCTAAATAATTTAGTTTTTCTGCCCTTTCAATTAATAATTTCAGGCATTTCCTGATAATTTACGGCCTGCGAAAATATAAAAATAAAGAAAATCTACGCTATTAAAAAGTGATTTTTTCTAAATCTTCTGGGGTATCAATTGCAACTGCCTCATAATCAGTAGTAGCAATTTTTATAGCATAATCGTTTTCTAACCAACGCAGCTGTTCTAAACGTTCTTTTTTTTCTAAAAGCGATTGAGGAAGCTTACTAATCTTAGCTAAAACATCAGAACGATAACCGTAAATACCAATGTGTTTATAAAAAATATGTTCTTTAAACCAGTCTTTCTTTTTAGTGTTAGGGGGCTCAGGAATAACATTTCTGCTAAACATTTTAGCAAAGTTGTCTTTATTAAAATCAACTTTTGGTCGATTGGGGTTAAAGAGTTCTTCCTCCGTTTTAATCTCTTTAATAAGTGTTGCGATATCCGTTTTGTTATCGCTAAAACAGGTCGAAAGCTGATTTATTTGTTCAGGATTTATAAACGGCTCATCTCCTTGTATGTTTAAAACAACATCAAAATTAACATCATATTTCTCTAAAACTTCAGCACATCTATCTGTTCCACTTTCGTGAGAAGAAGAAGTCATCACAACATTACCACCAAAGGAAGTTACGTGTTCAAATATTCTCTCATCATCTGTGGCAACAACAACATCCGAAAGAGAACTTGCTTTTTTTGCTTGTTCATAGACTCTTTGTATCATTGTTTTTCCATTAATATTAATTAATGGTTTACCCGGAAACCGAGTTGATGCATAGCGAGAAGGAATTATACCGAGTATCTTCATTTTACTTTTTTACTTCCCTCCTTTGAGGGGAAGGGGGAGGGTTATTTATGGTCAAAAGTAGCGAAAACAATAAACATCTTTTCTATTTATCTGAATCTCTGTTTTCACGGGGAAAGTAGTATTTTTACTAACCTATGAATGAACAACTCCTTTATCATATCGCAATAACTTCTATTCCTAATATTGGAGACATAACTGCAAAAAAGCTAATCGCTTATTGTGGAAGTTCAGAGCAGGTTTTTAAAGAGAAGAAAAGTGTTTTAGAAAAAATTCCAGGAATAGGAGCGGTTAACGCACAAAAGATTCTTACCCATAAAACAGAGGCTTTGGCAATTGCAGAAGAAGAGTTAGTTTTTATTCAGAAGAATGGAATTGTTCCTTTGTTTTTTTCGAATGATAATTACCCTCAGCGCTTAAGAAACTGTGAAGATGGACCGGTTTTGATATATTCTCAAGGAAATGTTGATTACAACAATCAAAAAGTGGTTAGTATTGTTGGAACTAGAAAAGCTACAGAATATGGGAAAGATTTTTGTGATAAAATTGTAGCTGGTTTAGCTCCGCACAAACCGTTAATTGTAAGTGGCTTGGCTTATGGTATTGATGTTTGTGCACATAAGTCATCCATTAAAAACAATTTGCCAACTGTAGGGGTTTTGGCTCACGGACTTGACAGGCTGTACCCCGCTCAACATAAAGGTGTTGCCAACCAAATGATAGAAAACGGAGGGTTGCTATCTGATTTTAAAAGTAGAACGAATCCTGATCGAGAGAATTTTCCGAAAAGAAATAGAATTGTTGCAGGTATTTCGGACTTAACGATTGTTATAGAATCGAGTAAAAAAGGAGGCTCTTTAATTACAGCTCATATTGCGAATGATTACAATAGAGATGTGTTTGCTCTGCCAGGAAGATTAGGGGATAGCCAATCTGAGGGTTGTAATAACTTGATTAAAACGAATAAAGCAGCTTTAATTCAATCTGTAAAGGATATTGAATACATTATGGGTTGGGAAACGAAGAAGAAGTCCAAAGTAATTCAACACCAATTATTTGTAGAGTTAACACCAGAGCAAAAAGTTATTGTAGACATTATTTCTAAAAAAGGGAAGATTGGTGTTGATGAACTCTCGATACAAGCAAAATTACCAATGAGTAAAATTGCCTCAGAGTTACTTGATATGGAGTTTAGCGGTGTGGTTAAAACACTTCCTGGAAAGGTTTACAGTTTAGTTTAAATTAAAAAGCCCCTTTCTTAATTTCTTCAACTACACTTGGATCTAATAATGTACTTGTATCACCTAAATTAGAGGTGTCTCCTTCGGCTATTTTTCTAAGAATGCGCCTCATAATTTTACCCGAACGAGTTTTTGGTAAACCAGAAACAACTTGAATTTTGTCAGGCTTGGCTATTGGTCCAATTTCTTTAATTATTTGAGTTAATAACTCTTTTTTTAACTCGTCTTCGTTTACCTCTTTTGTACAAATTACATAAGCGTAAATTCCTTGGCCTTTAATTTTGTGATGAAAACCAACTACAGCTGTTTCTACAACGTCAGGATGTGTATCAAGAGCATCTTCAACTTCGGCAGTTCCAATTCTGTGTCCAGACACATTAATTACATCATCAACTCTTCCTGTAATTCTGTACATTCCATTTTCATCCCTTTTGCAACCATCTCCAGTAAAATATTTTCCGGGGTAAGCAGAAAAATAAACTTGTTTACATCTATCATGATCTCCGTAAATTGTTCTTAAAATAGAAGGCCAAGGATATTTTATACAAAGGTTCCCTTCAACATTATTTCCTTCAATTTCGTTTCCTTTAGCATCAACCAAGCAAGGTTGAACTCCCGGTAAGGGTAAGGTAGCATAAGTTGGTTTTAGAGGAGTAATTCCTGCTAAAGGAGAAATCATTATTCCACCAGTTTCAGTTTGCCACCAAGTATCTACTATCGGACAATTTCCTTTTCCAATATTTTTATCATACCAATGCCAGGCTTCTTCATTAATGGGCTCGCCAACACTTCCAAGCACCTTTAAAGAGCTTAGCTTGTATTTGTTTACGAATTCTATATCGCAGGCTTGTAGTGCTCTAATTGCAGTTGGAGCTGTATAGAAGATATTTACTTGATATTTATCTACTATTTCCCAAAAACGACCAGCATCTGGCCAAGTAGGAATTCCTTCAAACATAACTGTAGTTGCACCAGCTAATAATGGACCATAAACAATATAAGAATGCCCTGTTATCCAACCAATATCAGCTGTACACCAATAAATATCATTTTCTTCATATTGAAAAACATTTTGAAAACTATAGTTGGTATAAACCATATAACCAGCAGTTGTATGAACAACACCTTTTGGCTGACCTGTAGATCCAGAAGTATAAAGAATAAAAAGGTCATCTTCCGATTCCATTGTTTCGGCTTCACATGAGCTATCTACTTTTTCAATTTCATTATGCCACCAAAGATCTCTTTTGGCTTGCATAACAACATTGGCGCCAGTTCTTTTTAAAACGATATTTTTTAGAATTGATGGACAGTTTTTTAAAGCCTCATCAACAACACTTTTTATGGGAATAATTTTAGTTCCTCGATAAGCTTCATCTGAGCAAATAACAATATTACAAGTAGCATCATTAATTCTATCAGCTAAAGCTTTGGCAGAGAAACCCGCAAATACTACTGAATGAATTGCTCCAATTCTTGCACAAGCTAAAACCGCAATGGCAAGTTCTGGAACCATTGGCATATAAAGGCAAATACGATCTCCTTTTTTAGCGCCATTATTTTTTAAAACATTAGCAAACTCGCATACTTTTTGGTGTAGTTCTTTATAGGATAGCTTTATAGTCTTATCATTTGGATTGTTTGGTTCCCAAATTATTGCTGTTTGAGTTCCTTTTGTTTCCAGATGTCTATCTAAACAATTTTCGGTAATATTTAATTGTCCGCCCTCAAACCATTTAACTTTAGGCTCCTCAAAATTCCAATCTAAAATAGTGTCCCATTTTTTTTTCCAAGTAAACGTATGGGCAATATTTCCCCAAAATTGCTCGGGGTTTTCTAAGCTTTTTTTATATTGAGTTTGATATTCTTCGAATGATTTTATTTTTATAGTCATAGCAGAGTAATTGGCTCTTAAAAGTAAGTCAAATTTTATCTAAAGAAAATGAAAAAGAGGAATTTATATTTCTCCTATATTTGTTGTTTCTCTTATGGATTTAATCAAAAGTATATTTTTTGTTTTCTTAATTTCATTTAGCACACTTGGTAAAGCACAAGACACGCTTACAGTGATGGCCTATAATATATTAAACTACCCATCGTCTAATGTATCAAAAGCGGATACTTTAAAACCAATTATTCAGCTTGTTAAACCTGACATTTTTATGATTACGGAGTTAACATCCTTTACGGGTGTTTCTACGATTATGAATAGTGCACTAAATGTAGATGGAGTTACTTCTTATCAAAATGCGACCTATTTTAATGGTCCTGATACTGATAATATGTTGTTTTATAATACGGACAAATTGGTTCTTTACAGTCAGGATGAAGTGCCTACAGCATTAAGAAATATTAGTGAATATGTTTTGTATTACGATGCATCAGGGATGACGGTTGCAACGGATACTGTTTTTATTTATTGCTACATGGCACATTTAAAAGCAGGTACGGAAGAGGATGATGAACAGAGGAGAAACCAAGAAGCAATTTTACTTAAAAACTATTTAGACGCTAGATTAGAAATTGAAAATGTAATTTTTGGAGGGGATTTTAATTTCTATTCAAGCTCTGAGTCTGCTCATAATACAATTTTAAATGGAGGAAGCGTTACTTTATTAGATCCGATTTCTTCTCCAGGAGAATGGACTAATAATTCATCGTTTGCAAGTATTCATACACAAAGTACCCGATCTAACACACTAGGTGATGGGGGCTCTTATGGCGGAATGGATGATCGGTTTGATTTTATATTTTTTACAGAAGATTTACAAACCGGAGCTAATGATTTAACTTATGTTCCTGGTTCTTACAATGCTCTTGGTAACGATGGGAATCATTTTAATAAATCTATAAATGCAACTCCAACTAACTCTTCAGTATCAGTCAATATAGCAGATGCTCTTTACACTATGTCGGATCATTTACCCGTAGTTTTAAAAGCATCAATTCCAATTAATGTTAGCGTAAAAGAAAACCAATATTTACGAAGATGGAAAGGTTATTTAGTTGGCAACTATTTTAATTTTAGGTCCGAAAAAAATGAAAAAGAATTGACTGTTTTTGTTTACGATGTTTTGGGAAAAATAATGCAAACAAACAGATTTAAAAATAGTAACCAGTTCAGTTTAAAACTTCAGAAAATTAGCCAAGGAGTATATTTTGTTAAAGTTATTTCGAAAAACCAACAAGAGAGTTTTAAGATTTTTAAAAGATAATTTATGAAACAGTTTTTATCAGCACTTTGTGTTATTTTATTTGCATTTACAGGGTTATCTCAACCGAACTATGGAATTAAGGCTCCTGCAGAATCTTCAATAGCTCAAAAATGTGGAGAGTGCTTATCGGTTATGCAAAACCTTCCACCAGAAGTTTCTTTTGGGTTTTACTTAGAAGGAAGGAAAATATATTTTATGATGACGGATAAGCGTTACTTCGATTTGCTCTTTAAAAAAGGCATGGATGGAATAGCTGTTGACATTGTAACCAAATCTCAATTTCCTTGTAATGAAGAAAATCAATTGGCAAATTCTCCTATTAACATGGGAAAACTTTTAGAACCCGTTTACTTTAAAGATTTTAAAAAAGAGCTTCTTATTGGAGAAAATGGCCAAATAGGAGTTTTTGCAGGGCAATTACCAGAAAAATATTCTAGTCAAGACTATGAACTTAACCTTTTGATTTTAAAAAATGAGAATATGTGTTATTATCAGATTTTTTCTGATTTACCAAGGGCTCGCTGGGGTCTTTTAGAGATGGGGCTTTACCGGGATTCTATTTTGAATAGCGAAAGTACAATTAACTCAACAGAAAGAGTAAAGAGATTAAACAAAACGATGAGGTTTGTAATTCCTTTCGAAAAAGGGAAATCGGAATATGCTCCAGAAGATATTAAACCCCTTTACGATTCTCTTCAGCTAACAGATTATACTATCACAAAAACAACGGTTAAAGCCTACTCCTCAGTTGAAGGGTCATTGGAAGGGAATATGAAGTTGCAAAACAAAAGAGCTGAGAGTCTGGTTAAAGCTCTTCAAAGTTTCCAAAAAGGAATAATTAAAACAACCATTTCATCATCAGAAAATTGGGTAGAGTTTTTAATTGATGTGAATACTGCAGGTTATGGTAATGTTGCTAAAATGACAAAAGAAGAAATAAAGAAGGAGTTGAACACTAAGGGGTTGTCTAAAAAATTAGAGCCAATATTAAAAAACCACAGAAAAGCAATAGTTGTTTTAGAGTTAGAAAAAAACACGAGATTCTTATCAGAAAAAAATGCTACAATTACAGCTTTTTATAAAAATGCGATTGAAAATCAATCAATAGATGAGGCAATAGAATTACAAAATGAAATTTTCGCAAGAATCCGTAACAACAAAATACCAGGTGAAGCTCTAAAAGAGTTTAGTATCCCTAAAGAAGTCGCGTATGGCACACTTTTAAAAAACAATGCTTCTTTTGAGTTTGAACAAAATGAAGAAGATATTTATGCTGCGTTGGTTGCTTTTAAAGAGTTAGAACTTTTGTTGCCAAAGGATGAGCAGGTTAACTATAACATTTGTGTTTTACAGATAAAATCGTGGGTATTAGGAGAATTGTTAATTGAACCAGAGCAGTTGTTAAAGGATATTAAAGGGTTAACCAGAAAAGGAATTAATGCAAAATTGGTTAAGTATTTGTTACTTAATTATCATATTATTAATAGTGAGTATATGATGTTTAAACATGATTATACTGGCAAGGATGTGTCGTTAAGTTATATTTATAAAAACTATAAGTATTTGCAACTTTCTAATGAAAACTATTTGCAATTAGCGCGTTATTTTTCAAGTTACGGTAGGTATGACTGGTCCGAAAAGGTTTTAAAACCCCATATTCGTAAAATTGACGTTGATGAAGAGTTGCTATTTTACTATCTCAATTTAACAGTAATCAATCCAAAAAACACGAATAGCGCAGCATATCGAACAACAATGTTAAATGCTATAAACTTGAATCAAAAACGGTTTTGCATGTTATTTGAACCCTTTGGAAAAGGCGGAATTAATTTTCAGTTACTAAGGGATGAATATCTGAAATCCACATATTGTGAAAATTGTAACAAGTAAAATCTTTTCAATTTGTAGCTTAGCTAACAACTATTTCCTACTTTCGGGCGTCTTTTAATAGCAATAACTAAAACGACTTATTTTACGTGAATATTTATTCTCAAAAACAGCGATGGAAACTGCTTTTAGCAGGAACAGCAGTATTAATTATTGTTGCTTCGCTGTGGTATACCAATATTTTAGTTAAAAAAATTGCTACAGAGGAACGAAAAAAAGTGCAGATTTGGGCTGAAGCGATACAGAACAAAGCTTCTTTGGTAAATTATACTGGAGAATTGTTTGGTAAAATTTCGAAAGAAGAGCGTAACAAGATTGAAATCTGGGCAGAAGCTTCTAAACGAATTGTTACTTCAGAGAATCAGGATGCAACAACATTTTACTTGCAAATTATCGGAGAAAATGAAACGATACCTGTTTTGGTGTTGAATGAGAACGATAAAATAATGAATCATAGAAATTTTGATTTGGAAGCAGGTATTGACACCAATGCTTTTTTATTGAGTCAGTTAGATTTAATGAAAAACAAAGATGAGCCAATTGACCTGGTAATACATGTTACTAAAAACCTTACTTGGACTCATAAGTTGTATTATCAGGACTCTAGGATTTTTTCAGAGCTTAAACTTGTGTTGGATGATTTAATTCAATCTTTTATTTCTGAAATTGTAATTAATTCTGCTTCTGTTCCGGTAATTTATACGGACAGCACACAAGCAAAAATTATTGAATATGGTAATTTAAAAGGAGGAGATACTGGTATTGGGCACGATTTTTTAATGGCTACAATTGCTGAAATGAGGGAAGAAAATGAACCAATAGCAATTAATATTAATAACACATCTGTTAACTATATTTTTTATTCCGACTCTGAATTACTTAAACAATTAAAGATTTATCCATATTTTCAGATTGTAATTATCGCATTGTTTTTACTAATTTCTTATTACCTATTTAGCACTTCCCGTAAGGTAGAACAAAATCAAGTTTGGGTTGGGTTGGCAAAAGAAACTGCTCATCAATTAGGGACTCCTTTATCATCCTTAATGGCATGGGTAGAGTATTTAAGACTGAAAGAGTCTGTTGATGAGAATACATTAGGTGAGCTGTCAAAGGATATTTCACGCTTAGAAACAATTACAGAAAGGTTTTCAAAAATTGGATCTATCCCTAAATTAGAACCAGAAAATATAAAAGCTGTTATTGATGACTCTTTAAGTTATTTAAAAGTGCGAATTTCTAAAAAAGTAAAAGTTAGCTGTTCTACAGTTAATAATTTAGAAATCCTTGCTAAATTAAACCCCTCATTATTCAGTTGGGTTTTAGAAAACATAATTAAGAATGCTGTTGACGCAATGAAGGGTGAAGGAAGCATTGATATTTTAATAACCGACCAAAGTCAGTTTGTTTACATTGACATTTCGGATACTGGAACAGGTATTCCAAAAGCACAACAAAAAACTATTTTTGAACCTGGATTTACAACAAAGCAACGTGGTTGGGGGTTAGGGTTGTCATTAGTGAAACGAATTGTAGAAAACTACCACGAAGGAAAAATTTTCGTAAAACAATCGGATGAAAATGGAACTACTTTTAGAATTGTTTTGAATAAATAATGTGAGAATGCAGAAATGCTTTAGTGAGGAAATAAATCTTTACAGCAATAGTTATTCTCTCCTTAAATCATTCACTCATTAATTATGGCAGGCATCTACATTCATATTCCATTTTGTAAGCAAAGTTGCAACTACTGTGATTTTCACTTTTCAACGTCTTTAAAACATAAACCAGACCTTGTAAAGTCTTTAGTTAAAGAAATTGAGATAAGAAAATCTGATTTAACGAGTACAATCAACACGATCTATTTTGGGGGAGGAACACCAAGTTTATTGGAGGGAGATGATTTAAAACGGATTATTGATTCTGTTTATAGAAATTATGATGGTGCTAGCAATATTGAACTTACCCTAGAATGTAACCCTGATGATTTAACACAACAAAAGCTTAAGGAGCTATCAACTTCTGGAGTAAATAGATTGAGCATTGGAGTGCAATCGTTTGATGAGGAAGAGTTAAAATTCTTTAACAGAGCACATAATGCTAATGAGGCAGAATCGAGTATTAAAAGAAGTCAAGATGTTGGTTTTGAAAACATTACAGTTGATTTGATTTATGGATCACCACTTTTAACAGATAAGCTTTGGTTAGAAAACCTACAAAAGGTAAATGATTTTGGAGTGCCACATTTATCTGCTTACGGATTAACTGTAGAGCCAAAAACGAAACTAGAACATCAGATAAAAACAGGACAGTTTCCGGTTTTAGATGATGATAAAATGATAGCCCAATTTAAAGTTTTAATTCAAAAATCCAAAGAATTTGGACTGACTCAATATGAGGTTTCTAATTTTGGTAAAGAAGGTTTTTACTCTCAACATAACAGTAATTATTGGAAAGGTGAGGAGTATTTAGGAATTGGGCCCTCAGCACATTCTTTTATAGAAAACAGGCGTATTTGGAATGTAGCTAATAATATCAAATACATAAAAGCTTTATCCAATAATGAGGCTTACTCTGAAGAGGAAATTATAGATGAAAAAACTGCTTTTAATGAATATATTCTTACGAGATTAAGAACCATTTGGGGAATAGATATGGATTATATTTTGAGTCAATTTAATGAAACTATTCAAGATCACTTTAACAAAGAAATAGCGCAATATTTGGATTCTTTATATCTCCATATTGAAAAGAACAAAATAACATTAACTCAAGAAGGAATATTTATAGCGGATAAAATTACTTCTGATTTGTTTTATGTTTAAAATTACATGTACTAAGATATAGTTTGTTACGTGTTTGAAATGCCCTCCCTTTTTTGTTTTATCTAGGAGTTTTTTTTGCAAAAAATTAAAATTCATGAAAAAAATAGTACTTATTGTAGGTGCTTTAATTAGTAGCTCACTTTTCGCTCAGGTAGCAGAACAAGCACTTAAAGAACTTAATAGTCAAACAAACCACAGTATATCTAATGTGAGTTCGGTTAATAGTAAAAAATCAGGAGCAGCTATTTGGGGTGTAGGTACACCATCAGGTTCTGCTGAGGGGGAATTTTCTACTAACTTTACACAATCTACAGTTGAAGGTTCATACTCGACTACAGTCTGGACTGCACTAGCAGTTTCTGAATCGGCAGGGTCAGTATTGCTAGGAAATGCTTATTGGGCAAGAACATTAACGGGAGTTTCTCAGGGCGCATATGCTGTAGGAATGGATACTGCAGCATCTTTATCTGCGGCAAATGGATTAGCACTTTTTGATTCTGATTTTATGGATAACGGAGGAAATTTTTGGGATTCTGGATTAGGTTCTTCACCAGCAATTCATAGGGGGATTTAATTTCTCCTAGAATAGATTTAACGGGTTATACAGACTCTGCTTTAGTTGTTAAGTTTTATTCTTATTATAGGCAATTTAGTGTCTCTCTTTCTGTAGATGATGGAGCTTCATGGGGTACATCTCAGATTATTTTAGCAATACAGCTTGCAAATAATGGTACTGTTTCTGGTGAAATTGCTGCTATTTTTTCTGGCTAATACGGCTAATGTAACTGATTTAACACAATGTTGGATTCGTTTTGTTTTTGATGGTGACTATTATTATGCGATGATTGATGATCTTAATATAAGTTTAGCCGATGCTTATGACCTAGAAATAGGAGCGGCAGATGCTGTTTCTAATAACTTCTCTAATCGTGGAGATCAAATTCATTTAACAAACAACAGGTATATACCAATAAGCCAAATATCTACCAACCATATTCAGTATTTTGGAGCCAACGTTGTAAATCTAGGGCATGAAAATGTGTTGCCTGCAGATAATGCTCAATTAAAAATGAAAATACAACAGAATATCGCTAATGTATGGACTACTGTTTTTAATGATTCTACAGCTCTTGATTCAACATTTGGAGCTGAAATAAGAACTGTTTTTGATACAATTTCAGATTATAGTTGGGTAGAAACTGGAGATTTTAGAGTTGTATATAATAGCGAGTTTGATGCTGATGTCAACTAAGCCAACGATACGATTAAGCACTTTTTTACCATCACACCAGATGACTATGCCTCTAAGTAGATATTGATTTTCAGGATTTCCTGTGGCTGCAGAGGTTGTTTTTCCAAACGGAGGGCCGTTTTTCGCATTTGAAATGGGTTCAGTATTTAATTTTCCCAATGCAGGTACAGATACTTTAACGATAGATTCAGTAGGTTTTACATATTATGTTCCAAGCTATTTTGTTGGTAATGACATACAAACTCTACGTGCTAATATTTATGAATATGATAATAGTAATGGAGTATTTGATCCAAGTAGTTTAACTCTAAGAGGAATCTCTCCAGTTACTTTAAGTGGGCTTTTGGGAGCTATTGGAACTTATCAAAATGCAATAGCTACTAATTTTGTTGATCCTGCAACTGGAGGTTTTATGCCTCCTTTACAGGATAACAAGCAGTATTATGTTTCTATTTTAATTAATCCAAGTTTATTTGGTCAAGGTTCATCTTTCGACTATGATGATGCAGTATATTTTGGCGTTGAAACTACTAGAAACTATCATTTAAACTTTACTACTCATACCCCTACACCACAAACGACACCTATTATGATTGCAGATGCGTGGCCAAGAAATGTTTATTGGTATGGGGGAGGTTTTGGTTTGGATATGGCACCTTCTATTGGGCTGCACTTATCTGTTAGCCCTTGTATGTCTGAGAAAACCTTAACTCAAACAATTTGTGCAGGAGATAGTATTGTTGTAAATAATGTTGTTTATAACAGTTCTGTTTCTGGTGTTACTGAACAAATTTATGGTGGTATTTTATCCGCATGTGATAGTAGTGTAGTCATAAACTTAACAGTTGAAAACGCTATTGATAATTCTGTATCAGTATTGAATAATATTATAAAAGCAAATCAAATTGGTGCAACATACCAATGGATAGATTGTAATAATGGTAATGCGGCAATATCAGGAGCAACAGATAGTAGTTATGCTGCAACTGTTAATGGAGATTATGCTGTGGTTATTACTGTAAATAGTTGTTCAGATACATCAGATTGTACTAATATTATGACCGTAGGAGTTGATGTAAACGCTTTTGGAAATCAATTTGTTGTTTCTCCAAATCCAGCACTTAATAATATTGTAATTGATTTAGGAGACACAAAAAACATTAACATTTCAATTATTAATATTATAGGTAAAGTTGTTTATTCTAAAGTTAATATTAATGATTCAAGGCTTGATGTTTCATTAAAAGAACTTGGTCAAGGAGTTTACTTTGTTCGAATAGAAAATGAAAATCAACAAAAAGTAATTAAGTTGATTAAGCACTAGTCAATTTCAATTTTATAAAGAGCTTATTTCTTAATTGAAATAGGCTCTTTTGTTTTCTATTAAATCCTTTTTATCTTTGAGAGGTTAAAAAAATAAGATTCTCAGGGAAATCGAGAATGACAATACAGCAATATGAAAACCACAATAGAGCACAACAATAAAATTTACCAAATAAACCTATCAGAACCGTTAGATATTTCTATGCCTTTAAAATCTGGCAAAGAGAATCCTACCGCATGGTATGTTAACGAGCCAAGGTTTGAGCCTGTTATGGAAAATGGCTTTGTTGGAGACGTTAATTTAGGTGGAGCAGTAAATTTTAGAAATATTTTTTTTAATCCTCATGGGCATGGAACACATACCGAATGTGTAGGACACATTAGTAAAGAAGCTTATACGATTAATCAATGTTTAAAGGAGTTTTTCTTTTTAGCAAATGTTGTAAGTATTACACCAGAAAAACAAGAGGAAGATAGAGTCATTACATTATCTCAAATTGAAAAAGTATTTCAAAAAAATAGAGCTAAAGCAATTGTAATTAGAACTCTTCCGAACATTAAGGATAAGTTAGCGATGCAATATTCAAGCACAAACCCAGCCTTTATGGAGGCAAAAGCAGTCCAATATTTAATAGATAATGGTATAGATCATTTACTTATAGATACTCCTTCTGTTGATAAAGAAGAAGATGGTGGTGCATTAATATCTCATCATACGTTTTGGGAATACCCATTTAATACTCAGACCCATAGAACTATTTCCGAACTGATTTTTGTGCCAGATTCGATTCTTGATGGAACTTATTTTATAAATATTCAGATAGCCAGTTTTGAAAATGACGCATCTCCTAGCAAGCCAATACTATTTAATATTTCATCCGAAATGAGCTAATTTTTGCCAGTCTAACAACTTTTAATTTTGTTATTTTTGATTTATTAATAGATTATTTTAAATAGTGGTATGAAATTAGACGAATTAGACTTAAGTATTTTAAAGAGATTACAAGAAAATGGGAAAATTACAAACCTTCAATTATCTAAAGATATTGGGTTATCTCCTGCGCCAACATTAGAGCGTGTTAAAAAGTTAGAGAGCAATGGTTTTATTGAAAGTTACCATGCTTTAGTTGATGAATCTAAGTTAGAGTTAGGGATTACAGCTTTTATGCAAATTTCTTTAATCAGACAAAGAGATAATGCTATTAATAACTTTATTGCTCAAATTAATGAAATTGAGGAGGTTTTAGAATGTTACAATGTTACTGGTCAAGCAGATTATCTTTTAAAGATTATGGTAAAAGATATCGCAGGTTTTGATGTGCTGGTAAAAGAAAAGTTAACTCCTATTGAAGAGATAAGAAATATGCACTCAATGATGGTTATTTCTAAAGATAAATATTCAAAAGTACTTCCATATAAGTATAAAAGAAACTAATGAATATTGAGCAATATCGAGATTGTTGCGTTGTAAAAAAGGGAGTAACCGAGAGTTTTCCTTTTGATGAATCTACTTTGGTGTTTAGGGTGATGAACAAAATAGTCACTTTAACCGTAATCAAAAATTTTGAATTTATTAATCTAAAATGCAATCCAGAAAAAGCAATTGAACTACGTGAAGAGTTTGATGGTGTTTCTGGAGGATACCACATGAGTAAAGTTCATTGGAATAGTGTTTCTATAAAAGGAGATATATCTGATAAATTAATTTATCAATGGATTGATGATTCTTATGATTTGATAGTATCTTCGTTGACTAAGAAATTACAAAAAGAGTTGATAGAGCTCTAAAGGAGAGAAGATGAAGAAATTAATAAGTTATTTTTTACAAGGAATTTTATATTTAGTTCCAATTGCAGCAACAGTTTATGTAGTTGTAAAAGCTGTAATTATCGTTGATGGGTTAGTTCCTGTAAGAGTTCCCGGCCTTGGCCTTTTAATTATTTTAGTGGTCGTAACAGCCGCAGGGTATTTAGGTGGCTCTTTATTGATTAAAAATATTTTCAACTTTAATAAAATTCTTGACAAGGTGCCTTTATTAAAAATTGTTTACTCTTCTGTAAAGGATTTACTTTCTGCATTTGTTGGCAAAAAAAAGAGGTTTACAGAGCCCGTTTTGGTAAAAATGGAAGGCGATGTTGAAAGAATAGGTTTTGTTACTCAAAAAGATTTAACTCACCTTGGAATTTCAGCTAATAAAATTGGAGTTTATATACCGTTTTCTTATGCTGTAACCGGAAACTTAATAATTGTTCCTAAACAAAATATTACATCAATAAATGGTTCTTCAGCAGATATTATGAAGTTTATTATATCTGGAGGAGTTACCGAAATTGAAGAGGTAAAAGATTAAGAGTTTATTATCTATGTGTATAGTAGTTGTTATTCGTTAGCAAAAATTGTAGCGATAAATTCACCTCTTTTGGTTTTTGAGTAATCCAGTTCAATAGAAACAGACTTATCATCGTTCTTCCACCTACATAAAAAATTATCTTCTTTTGGAGTTCCGAATTTAGAAGCATTTATTTCCGAGATAATTCCATCCACTACATTTTTTGCATTGGTTTCTTCAACAAAATAAGAGTCAATCCCAACTTCAAAACAACCCTTCTCATCAAAGTGATAGGAGATTACGTATGAATCGCTCTCTCCAACTTCATAAACGTACTCTAAGTAATTAAGATCTTCTTTAATAAGGTTTCCTTGCTCCTCAATCCTAATTTGATCAATTGTTTTATTGAGGTCTAAAACTCGCTTTGTAATTGTTTTATTCTCAGAAAATTGTTCAAAGTAAGTTCCCTCTCCTCCACAAGAAACAAGAATTATTGTACTTAGTATTATGGATGTTTTAACAAGAATTTTTTTCATAAATAGATCTTTTATGGTTGTCAAATATACATTTTTTGTATTTATCGGTTTAGTGTAAAACTTATTGATTTTGGTATCTCTTTTTGATTTACATTTGTCTGAAATGTTGGCGAAATACAAATATCATATCTGGCTTCATATTACTATTGTAATTTTTGGTTTAACTGGGGTTTTAGGAAAGCTTATAACAACAGATTCATATCTGTTAGTTTGGTACAGAGTAGGAATCGCTTTGGTTTGTATTTTAGCGTATTTTGCTTTTACAAATTTTTCTTTAAAAGTCTCTAAAAAAGAGTTGATTAAGATATTGCTTGTAGGTATTGTTATTGCTGTGCATTGGGTTACTTTTTTTGAGGCAATAAAACAATCAAATGTTTCTGTGGCTTTAGTGTGTTTTTCAAGTAGCACCCTTTTTACCGCCATACTTGAACCTCTTTTCTTTAGAAGAAGAATTAAGGCTTACGAGCTAATCTTTGGGATTCTAATTATTGTTGGCTTGTATTTTATATTCAGTTTTGAATTTAAATATTTGGTTGGAATGATTTTAAGTGTTATATCTGCTGCCTTAGCTTCTTTATTTACCGTTTGTAATGGAATATTGATCAAAGAGACTAAAGCCAAGTTAATTTCTTTTTACGAGCTTTTAGGAGCTTTTATTGTTGTTTCTATTTATCTGTTGATTAGCAGTAAAGGAGATTTAACTCACTTTGTAGTTCCTGTGGTTGATTTAAAATGGTTAATCATTTTAGGAACCCTTTGTACTGCTTTTGCATTTATTATGAGCGTTGAGGTAATGAAAAAAATATCGCCTTATACTGTTACCATTTCGATTAATTTAGAGCCTATTTACTCTATAATATTGGCGCTGATAATTTGGCCAGAGAGTGAAACAATGTCTTTTGGATTTTATATGGGGACAATTATTGTTATTGCCACTATTTTTTTAAATGCTATTTTCAAAAAGAGGTTGACTAAATCGAAGAAAGAGCTTCAATAAAATCATTCTTTTTTCTTCTAGAAATTTCGACTTTAGATTTATCAATCATAACAGCAACACCGCCTTCACCTTTAATATATTTTTCTACGTGTTCTAAGTTAATTAGATGAGATCTGTGCACACGAACAAATGCCTCATTGGTTAACATTTCTTGATAATCGCCAATTGGTTTAGAAATCAGAATTGGCTTTTTACCTTCTAAAGTGTGCAAATAGGTGTAACTTCCGTCTGATTGAAAACGGATAATGTCTTTTATTTTTACAAAACTTAACCCTTCACCATCAGGGATTGCAATTTTTTGATGAGAATTTTCACTACCTAAGTTACTTAAGAGCGTTTTAAACTTATCATTAATTAGGTCTTGATCATGTTTTTTTGATGAAAAACGAAGAATAGCTTCCTCTAGCTCTGTTGGGTCAATTGGTTTTAATAAGTAATCAAGCGCACTATATTTAATCGCTTTAATCGCGTATTGATCATAAGCGGTTGTGAAAATAATATCAAAGTTAATCGTGTTCAATTTCTCTAACATTTCAAAACCTGTGCCACCAGGCATTTCTATATCCAAAAAAATTAAATGAGGCTGAAGTTGGACAATTGCTTCTTGAGCTAATTCGATAGAATTAACAGTAGCTACAATGTTGATTTCAGGAAAATCTTGTAATAGACTTTCAAGTGTATCTCTACATCCTTTTTCATCGTCAACGATTATTGTTTTGTACATATTTTTAGTTTTTAATCTAACGGTATAAAGATTTCTATTTTTGTCCCTGAAGGAGTATTATTATTATTATTTAAATCAATAATATTTACATTGAGTTTACTGTCTTTTAATGAATTGATAATCTCCAGCCTATCTTTAGTAATACTCATTCCAAACGACTTGTTTTTTTCTTGATGACGTTGTGAATTTTTAATTTCAGAGGCCTTTTTCCTTCCCACTCCGTCATCAATAATTTCACATTTTAACAAGTTTTCATTTTCTAAGATAAAACAAATTTTTATAATTCCCTTACCTTCTTTATGTGAGATTCCATGCCAAATAGCATTCTCAATATAAGGCTGAATAAGCATTGGTGGAATTTCCTCAAACTGAATATCTATCTCTCTATCAATAATAATTTGATAATCGAACTTGTTGTTTAAACGGAGCTTTTCTAAATCCATATAAAGCTCTAAGGTTTCAATTTCATCTTTAATAGGAATTTTTTGTTTCTGAGTGTTTTCAAGCGTACCCCGCATCAATTTAGAAAACTTAGAAAGGTAATTTACAGCTTCTCTACTATTGTTTTTGGTAATAAAACTCTGAATAGAACTTAATGTGTTAAATATAAAGTGAGGATTCATTTGTGATCTTAGTGCATGTAATTCTGAGAGTAAAACTTTTTTCTTTCCTTCTTCAAATAGCGTTTTTCTTCTTTGTGCTTTTCGGTAACTAAAAAATGTAATTAACAACAATAGTGCAATTACTAAAAAGATAATAGCAAACAAAAACCAAAAGCTTTTGTAAATAGGGGGGGTGATACTAAATGTAATTACAGCAGGAACTTTACTCCAAACACCACCATCGCTCATGGCAACAATTTTAAAGGTGTAATTGCCAGGTATTAGAGAGGTATAATACATGTTGGTGTTTGTTGTATAATTCCATTTTGTTTCTTTTCCTTCTAAAATATATTTGTATTGTAACTCTGACTTCCCTCCAAAAACACCACTAATATTAAGTTCAACCGTGTTTTCATTATGGTTGAGTTCGTAATAATTGAGTATGGAAGTATCAACCCCATTAATTTTAATGTTGTTGACAAAAACAACAGGCGGAATTGTATCATTTTTTAAAATATCTGTTCTTAATACTTTGGAATTACTATCGCTTATTGGTAAACTTGAAAGAATGGAAACACCAGCAAATTCCTCAGTTACCGTGTTCGTAGTTGAGAATACTTTGGGTGTACTATAATTGATTTTAATAGTTTTATTTAAGCGGTAAATGCCACTTCCAGAAGTTCCAAACCACATATTCCCTTTAATATCTTCCGTTAGGGATATAACAGTTTTGTTCCCTAAGTACCTGATAGAACTACTAGAGTTAAATTTGCCATCAGTGAAACAAACAACACCTCCATTATTTAGAGCAAACCAAACTTTCCCATCTTTACTTTGGTAAATTTTTTCTATGTTTTTTTCGGCAAATACACGATTAATTATCTTTTTGTTATTAAACCGTATGGCTTCGTATTGCCTCGTAAAAATAAAGCTACCATCGTTTAGTTTAAGCACATTCGTTTTAGAAGAACTTAAATTCTCAGCTAGCGAGATAAAGAATGGCTCATTATTAAAGTCAACAGCGAGTTGTTTTTGATTTGCATTGGAATTGTTTCCTGAAAGAAACTGGCCTCCAAACTCTACCACATAATAAGGATAGTCACCCTGTAGCTCTATTGTTTTAACTTCTTCTTGATCCTGATTAATTTTTACAACTCCACCACCAATTACCGTACTAATCCAAAAAGTATTATCATGAGCTACAACACTATTAATGATTTTGTTCTGAAGTCTTTTACTTACTATCTTATTAAATGGAAGTGGGATAAGACTTCTTTTTTCTAACTTATAGAATTCACCATAGATTGACCATACAAAAATTTCACTTTTAACCTTTATAAATCGAGCTAAATTTTCTTTTTTTATAACAAGTTTAATTTGATCGCTTATATGTTTGTAAATCCCTTCATTGGTAACGAAAAGCATTTCTCCATTATATTCTATTAAGTCGTTAAATTGAAGATAGGGATTGCTAATCGCTTTTAAATTTTCGAAAGCAGGTTGCTGTGAATAAGAGTTTAGTCTTAAGCACAGCATAAATATTAATCCTATATTTTGTAGAGATTTCAATTTAAATGTAAAATAGTGTTTTTGTTTTGATTTGGCAATATCCAGTTTAAATACGGTGGGTTTGAGTTGATAAGTGGTCAGTTTTATGAACTATACATCTCCCGAATAATAACTTTTTGTAATTCTCTTTTTAAAATCAAGTCGGTAATAACTTCATCAGTATCTGCTTGCGAATTTTCTTTTAGTTTTCTATTTAGGAATTCTTCATCTAAATCTATTCTATAAAGCATCGCCATTAGCTTCGGATAATCATCATTAAGTAACTTATCAATTAACGGTAAAATTTGATTGTATAACTCTTGATAAGGACTTTCTTGATCTCCTTTAAAGGTGATTTTAAAACTAAACCAGTTAAAATCTTTTTTTAACTGTTCTACAACTTTTTCGAGCAAATCTGTACGGCTGTAATAGGCCGAAAGTTCACTTAATGAAGGAATGTTCATTTTTTAGGAAAAGTTAGCTTTAATCGTTCTACAGGTTTGTTGTTGAGAATATGATGTTCAAATATTTCGTCAACATCACTCACACTAATTCCCTTATAAAAAATACCCTCAGGATAAACAATAGCAACCGGACCTTGTTCACAAATATCAAAACAGCTAGAGCGCTGTGCTCTTACCTTAAACCGTAACTTATGTTCTTTAATTAACTCTTTAAAACGATTGGCAATTGCCATTCCCGTTGCCTCTCCGCAGCATTGCCTTGGAGCACCAGGGGCACGCTCATTAATGCATACAAATATGTGTTTCTCGAATTTCAATTTTCTCTATTCATTAAACTCTTTGCAAAATTCTCAAATACGTTCTTTTTCTCATAATCAGCTTCTATACTATCTAAGTGAGAAATAGCAGAATTATAGAATAGGTTCATTTCATCAACAGCTAATTCTTTTATATTTAGTGTATTAAAAATAGTTGTTACTCTTTCTACTTTAGTGCTATCATCAATTACTTTAGTGGTTAAACAGAAGTCTAAATCCTTTTGTATTTTACCTGTTGCTAGTTCTTGTGCTTTTAATAACAAGTAAGTTTTCTTGTTGGCAATTACATCACCACCAACACGCTTTCCTACTTTCTTTGGGTCTCCGTATAAATCCAATACATCATCCATTAATTGAAAAGCTATTCCTAAGTTTTTGCCAAACTCATAAATATGTTTAGCATCATCTTGTGAAGCATTTGCTAATACAGCTCCAATTTTTAAGCTTGCTGCCAATAAAACAGCAGTTTTTAGCTCAATCATTTTTAAATAATCATCTATAGAAATGGTAGATGAAGTTTCAAAATCCATGTCCATTTGCTGACCTTCACAAACTTCAATAGCTGTGGTGTTAAACAAGCCTAAAACTTCATGTAAACTGCCATGATTCTTTTTTGCTAATAGTTGTATTGCTTGTACTAACATTACATCTCCCGAAAGGATAGCAATATTTGTATTCCATTTATTGTAAACAGATGGTTTTCCTCGTCTTAAAGGAGCGTCATCCATAATATCATCATGAACTAAAGTAAAATTATGGAAAACCTCAATGGCCAATGCTGCATCCAGAGCCGTTTCATCTTTACCTCCAAACAGATTATTTGCTAATAACAATAGTGCTGGCCTAATTCTTTTTCCTCCTAAATTTAAGGTGTAAGTTATTGGTTCATAAAGTTTTTCAGGCTCTTTTTTTTGACTTATTGCTTTTAAAGCTTCCTCAATAATTGAGATGTAATTGATAATTTTCTGCATTCTTATTTCACAAAATAAAAGAGGTGTCTTGTAATACTTTTTTTAACCCATCTTCGAGAGTATAGATTTCCTGATTCAATAAGCTTTTCATTATTGTAATATCCGGATTTCTCCTAGTCATATCTCCTTCTTCTAGCGCTGGTAAATGCTTTATTTCAGATTTAGAATCAGTTAATTTAATAATTGTTTTTGCTAAGTCTAAAACAGCCGTTTCAACATTGTTTCCAATATTAATGGTCTTATTTTTTCCTACTTCGCTAAAGGCAGCAGCAAGGCTGGCATTTATGTTGTTATCAATATAACAGAATGTTCTTGTTTGCGAGCCGTCACCGTAAATCGTTATGTCTTGGTTATTTAACGCTAAGTTTATAAACTTAGAGATAACAAAGTCTTTTGCTTGTTTAGGGCCATAAGTATTAAAGAATCTAAATATGGTATAGTCTAAACCAAACTCCTGTTGGTATGATTTTAAAAATGCCTCACCAATATTTTTCACAATTGCATACGGCAACCTTGAGTTCAAAGGAGTTGTTTCTTCGTTTTGAGGGTATTCTACAGGTTCCCCATAAACTTCTGACGAGGAAGAATAAATAACTCGTTTAACACCCGTGTTCTTTGATAAGTTTAAAATGTGCTTTATTCCGCTAATATCTTCTAAAACGCTTAGAGGGTTTTCTAAAGTTCTTTTAACGCCAACCAAAGCGGCATAATGAAAAACATAATCAAAAGAAAAAGTATGGAAAACACTTCTAATTTGATCTTCAAAATTTACATCACAATGAATAAACTTTAAATTGTTGTGTGGAGCTTCTGGTAATTTTGCGCGAGAACCTGTTAAAAGGTTATCAACAACAACAATAAAATTATTAGCATCTTCAATTAGAGCTTCAACTAAAGCGCTGCCAACATTTCCTGCACCACCTGTTACTAATATGTTTGTTTTATCTTTCATCCTTAAACTTTACTAGATTCTTCGGCTATTTGCATTAAATAGTTTCCGTAGCCACTTTTTACAAGAGGCTTTGCTAATGCGATTAGATTTTCTTTAGAAATAAATCCTTTCTTAAAAGCAATTTCTTCTAAACAGCCGATTTTTAAACCTTGTCTTTCTTCAATAACTTGAACATATTGTGACGCTTGCATTAAAGAGTTGTGTGTTCCTGTATCTAACCAGGCAGTTCCTCTATCTAAAACACCAACTTTTAGCTGACCTTTTTCTAGGTAAATGCTGTTAATGTCTGTTATTTCGTATTCTCCTCTTGGGCTAAGCTTTAAACCTTTGGCAATTTCGATAACACTATTATCATAAAAGTATAAACCAGGAACAGCATAGTTTGATTTAGGATTTTTTGGTTTTTCTTCAATAGATATTGCATTTTGATTTTCATCAAATTCAACAACACCATATCTTTCTGGATCTGAAACGTGATAAGCAAACACAACACCACCTGAGGAATCAGTGTTTTCCATTAATAAGGCATCTAAGCCTGTTCCGTAAAAAATGTTATCTCCTAATATCAAAGCGACACTATCATTTCCAATAAACTCCTCTCCAATAACAAAAGCTTGCGCTAACCCATTTGGAACTTTTTGAATGGCGTACGTAAATTCGCAACCAAATTGATTGCCATTGCCTAATAGCTTTTTAAAGCTTGAACTATCTTCTGGAGTAGTAATAATTAGTATTTCTTTTATCCCCGCACTCATTAAAATAGAGATCGGATAATAGATCATTGGTTTATCGTAAACAGGCATTAACTGTTTACTAACAGCTAAAGTTAATGGGTGTAATCTTGTGCCAGAACCTCCGGCTAAAACAATTCCTTTCATATTATTCGGTTTCTAATTCTTTATGAATAATTGGTT
The DNA here is from genome assembly GCA_913048175.1 of uncultured Flavobacteriales bacterium. GTDB lineage: Bacteria > Bacteroidota > Bacteroidia > Flavobacteriales_E > Vicingaceae. Next base: position 27,719 of record CAJWVX010000018.1, read on the forward strand.
TTACTTCTAATTCATTTAAATCAATATCTTCTTCTTCATCTAATATTTCTATTAATGGCTCTCTCTTAAATGCTTTTGTTGTCAATGCTTTATCTAGTGAAAGTAGTAATGAGGGCAACAGCACTAAATCTGCCAACATTGCAAAAACAAGCGTTATAGAAACTAGGATCCCTAATGCAATTGTTCCTCCAAAACTTGAAACTGTAAATACTCCAAATCCAAAAAACAAGATAATTGATGTATAAATCATGCTTACTCCTGTTTCTTGTAAAGCTAAATAAACAGCCTCTTTAATGTTCCATTGTTGCTGTTTGAGTTCTTGTCGATATTTAGCTAAAAAATGTATGGTGTCATCAACAGAAATTCCAAAGGCAATACTAAAGATCAAGATTGTAGATGGTTTAATTGGTATTCCAAAATAACCCATTAAACCTGCTGTTATTAATAGCGGAAGTAGGTTTGGAAGTAATGAAACTAAAACCATTCTAACAGAAGAGAATAGTATCGACATTAGTGAAGCAATTAAAATTATAGCTAAAATCAAACTGGTTAAAAGATTCTCAACCAGGTAGTTAGTTCCCTTTAAGAAAACAACACTTGTACCGGTTAAACTCACATTATATTCTTGAGGGGGAAAAATCTTGTCAATTTTAGGTCTAATTTCATTTAGTAGAACATCCATTTCTTTAGTTCCAATATCAGCCATTTGGTAACTAACCCGAGTTATTTGATTTGTACTATCTATAAATGAAGCAAATCTTGTTTTCTTTGAATCATTCTTAGCGTATTTCTGTAGCTTTTTAAGCTCAGTGGCTGATGGTAAAATGTAGTATTTAGGATTTCCTTTTTTATAGGCTTGATAGCTAAACTTGATGAATTCAGTAATAGAGATAGGTTTTGAGAATTCATTATAATTGGCTAATTCTCTTTGAATTTTTTGAATTTTATATAAAGTTTTACCATTATCAGCAAACACACCATTTTTCTTTTTGGTATCAATAACAATTTCAAAAGGCATTACACCATTAAAGCTTGTTTCAAAGAACTTTAAATCTTCTACAATAGGATCGTTTTTTGGTAAATCGTCAATAATATTACCAGTGGTTGTAATTAAGGAAACACCATAAATACTCAACCCAATAATTATTACAGTAGTAATGTAAACAGCCTTTCGTTGGTATTTGACTAGATATTCTAAAAATCCAACAATTTTAATCATCATTTTGTTCTCTAGATGTTTGATGTGTCTTTCTTCAGGTGCTTTTAAAAAACTAAATACAACCGGAATAATAAGAATCGATAATATAAAAACGATAAAAATATCAATAGAAGCTAGAATTCCAAATTCGATTAAAATTTCACTTTTGGTAAAAATAAAAGTTGCGAAGCCTAATGCTGTTGTTGTATTAGTTAAGAAAATTGCATTACCTATTTTTTGGATAACTCGGCTTAGTGCTTTTGCTTGATTTCCATGATTTTTAAATTCAGAATGATATTTATTTAACAAGAAAATACAGTTTGGAATTCCAATTACTATAATTAATGGAGGAATTAAACCAGTAAGGATGGTGACTTTATATCCAAAAAGAGATTGAATACCTACAGACCAAACTACACCAATAATAACAACAAGCATAGAATAAAGCATTGCTTTGAATGATCTGAAGAATAAATAAAGAATTAGGGAGGTAATGAAAACGGAAAGCGCTAAGAAGATTAAGATTTCATCTTTCACTTTGGTCGTTGAGTTTGCTCTAATATAGGGTAGACCAGATTTATGAACTTTAAGCCCTGTTTTTTCTTCAAAAGCTAAAACTTCTAAGTCAATTTTCTCAAACAGTTCGTTCCTATATTTCGAATCTAAAATAGTTGTATTTAGAGTTATCGCCATTACTGAAGTATTCGTAGAATCAGTAAATAAATAACCACTGTAAAAAAGCTGACTGTAGATAACGTTTTTTATACTGTCCAGTTCTGCCTGCGATTGAGGTTTTTGCTTGACAATCTGTTCAAAGTCAAATCTTTTTCCTTTTTTATTTTTCACTAAAGTGTATATACTCGCGGCTGATAAGGCCTCTTTAACACCACTCATTATCGTATCTTTTTTGTTGATTTTAAAATCAACCCTTATGTTTTTAATTTTATGTGTTAAATCATACCAAGCGTTGAAATTACTTAGTTCAAAAAGATTTTCATTGTTAATACCAACAACAACAACAGTTCCATCTTTACCGAATATAGATTTAAAACTTTCATATTCGATGTGTGTATTATCAGATTTGGGAAGCATTTGAGCTAACTGATAACTCATACTCACAAACTGAACACGGTAAGCCATAAAAGCTGTTATTAACCCTAAAACAATTAGGATAAATAGCCGATTTCTTAATATTATTCTAGAGAATTTAAACCACATATATAAACACCGTAAGCAGTATTGTTTTTTATTTTAAGGAAAAATTATTTAGAGGATTTCTCTAATTGATTGATTTTAACATAAGTTAAGTATTGTATGTTCATAGAGTTTGCTTGATAACCGCTTACAACAGATTGAATAAGTTGATAGTTTTCATGATACCATAATGGAATCACAGGCACGTCATTAGCAATTATTTGATCTGCGATTAAACAGAGCTCATATCTTTTTGTCTGATCAATTGTAATCAAAGCTTCTTCATAAATTTTATCAAATTTCTCATTTTTATAGCGAGATTCGTTTGGAAAAGACATTTGTTGATTTGAAGTAGGAACATCTGCACCATAAAATAAAGATAAAAATGTAACAGGATCAGGAAATTCCCCTAACCACCCTCCTAAACACATATCAACCTCTGAGTTTGCATTTAAATCTATCATTTCTTTATATAAAACAGAAGAAATTTCAACATTGATGTTTAAATTCGATAACAACTGTTTTTGAACTTCAAGAGCAACTCTAAGATTAGTGTTTCTTTTCAAAGAAGCAAACTTTATTGTTGGAAATCCTTTTCCGTTGGGGAATCCGGCTTCCGACAACAATTTCTTTGCTTCGCTTAAATTGAAGTCTAATCCAACAACAGAAGAGAAGTCATATCCTTTAATTGCAGAAGGTACAATTCCGTTGTTTCCTGGGCTATAAGCTTCACCTTTAAGAATGTTATCTACAATTTTAGATTTGTTAATAGCCATTCCTAAGGCTAGTCTTACTTTTTTATTATTGAAAGGTGCAATTGCTGTATTTAAACTTAAAAATGAGGTAGCTACCTGAGGATACCGTCCTAAAATATATTTTGTTGGGGTATCTTGGAAGTCAGCAATTTGAGTTTCTACCAAATCTTTTACAGATTCTGGCGGAATTCCAGTAATAATATCAAGTTTATTAGCCATGAATAAATCTAATTGCTCCTGGCCAGATTTAGCAACATTAAATGCTACAGATTCTAAATAAGGCAACTGATTACCTTGTTTATCTGACAAGTGGTAATTTTTATTTCTTAATAGGGTAATCGCAGTTTCTGTATCGTTTTCTTTGCTGTAAGCAAAGGGCCCAGAACCAACAATAGCATTTTGTTCAATAGCTTCTTTAGCAACAATTGCAGAGACAGCATTTGCAATAAGGTTTAAAAAGTTTGAAGATGGTTTGTTTAAAGTGAATTCAATTTTGTAATTATCTATAGCATTAAGACCTACTATATTGCCTTCAACATAATTTTCAGATCCTTTTATTTGATTCTTAAAAAGACTGTAGGCATAACTGGATTTTTCAGAATAAATTCTCTTAAAAGTATAAACAACATCATTTGCAGTTAATTCCTTTCCTTTCCCATCAGGGAAGCAGTTATTGTCTTGGAAATAAATTCCTTTTTTTAAAGAAAAAGTATAGGTTAAGTAATCTTCACTAATAATCCAAGAATTCACTAATAAAGGCTTTAAGGATAGATCTTTATCATCAAAACGCAACAGGGGCTCAAAAATTTGACTTGCTACATGAAAAGATACAATGTCTGTTATTTTGATGGGATCTAAAGTGTTATACGTTTCGCTAATTGCAAAATCTAAGCAAGAAATAGTAGATTCTTCGGAATCATCACTTTCAACATTACTATCTGTTTGATCATTTTTACCATTGCCACATGACATTAGAAAAACAACAGAAGTGGTTATAAAACTCAATACTAATCTTTTCATATTTTTACATTACGTTATAATGTGCCAAATATACGAATTAAGCATTTTATTTCAGGGAAACAGATTAAAAAACAGTTGTAAATTTAAAAAAAGGAATCTTATAAAGCCAAGGTTTAGGGTTAAAGTCTCTAAAGAAACCGGATAAGTTGCTTATATTTGTAGTCTGAATTTTTCTATAGCCTATATTAAGACATGAAAAAAACACATACATTTCAGATTCCTGTTATGGGGATTGGTTTCACCATTGATACTCCGCTTAAAGTTGCTCCGTTTGGAATTTCTTCTGTTGTATCTTTGGGAGATGATTTATTGGCAGATAGGATGAGAGCTTTCTATTGTAATAAAATGGATATTCCATATATAGAAATTGCAAAAGATGATCTTGATAAAAGAGCTAAGAGAATCACATTATATTTAAATGTGATGAATC
>CAJWVX010000019.1 GCA_913048175.1 uncultured Flavobacteriales bacterium
TTTTAAAAAAGTTTTCTCAACTCTCAAATCAATAAACTCAACAATCTGACAACTTAGTAAATGAAACCATTGTTTCTTAAGCGGCTGCAAAAATACAATTAATTATTAAACCTACAAGCTAAATTAAATTTATTTCAAAAAAGTTTTTACTAAATCCCTCAATCAATAAACAAACTCATAATGTAAACTTAATAAATGAAACCGTTGTTTCTTAAGCGGCTGCAAATGTAGACCTATTTTAAAACTAAACAACAACTATCTTGATTTAATTTGAAATAAAATACTAAATCGCTGACATACAAACGAAATGATTTATAAGCTAATTACAAAAAAAGATTTTACCGCTTTAAACAATAGAGTCTAACAAACAATTAAACTCTTAAACCACAGAAAAAATTGCGTTAAGGATAATAGTGTCATCCTTTTTTATTTTAAAAAAAGATAAAACGGCTAGCCTGTTAAAACGCCCATCATAATATATTATGGAGTTGTGCTAGACACAGATAGTATTTTACCATTCATATAGATAGGGTCCTGTATACTAAATTGAACTATATATGCTGCCATCTCCTTTGCTGTTACCTGTGCAACATATCCAGGAAATGCACTCTCTAGCATTTCTGTTTGCACAGACCCCAATGCTAAACAATTAAAATAGATTCTTTTATCCTTATATTCTTCAGCCAAACATTCTGTTAAATTACCCAATGCAGCTTTTGAAGAACTATAAATGGAAAGCCCTGGAAACTTTACGGATCCTTGTACGCCTCCCATACTTCCTATATTTACAACATGACATGTTCTTTGTTCTTCCATAAAAGGAAAAACCTTTTGCATTATAACAATAGGCGAAAAAACATTAACCTTATAAATGCTCTCAACATCAACAATCGAATATTCAGAAAATGACTTGTTTAATAAATACCCCGCATTATTAATTACAATATCAAAATGAGATTTGTGATTTTTCAATACAACATCCAAATCATCACTAAAAGAATTTGATAAAAAATCTATACCATATATATGTATAGTATTTCCAAATTCATTTTCACAAATTAGCTTTAGATTGTTTAAAGCATCATAATCCCTTGAAAGTGCCACTATACTATTTGAGTTATCTTTTGCAAACTGTTTAACAATTTCAAAACCTACTCCTCTACTTGCACCCGTAATTAAAATATCCATTTATAAATGACCTCCTTTATTATATGCTTTTTTATAATAAGGATTATCTAAACTAGAAATTATAACCCCTTTACTAGTACTTGCATGAACAAATTTATTATTCGTTAAATATATCCCTACATGGGCATTTTTCTTTTTAGAAATATTAAAGAAAACCAAATCACCCTCCTTTAAGTTATTTTTACTAACCTTATTTATATCCTTAACAATATCTGACACCCTTCTTTTTAGACTCTTACTATAAATATCATTATACAAAACATTACAGAACCCAGAACAATCTACTCCAGACTTTGACATACCACCGTATTTATATTTAGTTCCAGACCAATCATCTATGAATGAATATAATCGAATATTCGTGATTTTTGATTTAGAAACACCTAAAACAATAGCATATTTATTAAACAAAATCTCAGATGCTTTATTAACTGTAATCTTTTTAGTACCTCCGCATGAATACAGAAGAAAAAAAGCAAATAATATAGAACTAAATATTTTCAATAGAACAAACTTACTTTAGATATAAAAAAAAAGGCCTAACGTAAGCCAGACCTTTTCAACAATAACATTTTAATAAGTCCTTTAACTCACGTCATAATCGACTACTAAATTAACTGAAGCTGGGCGAGCTTGGCAGGTTAGGATGAAACCTTCTTCTACCTCTTCATCCGACAATGAATAATTCATATCCATTGTAGCTTTCCCTTCTATTACCTGAGCTTTACAAGTACAACATACTGCGCCTCTACAAGAGAAAGGTGCATCAGCACCATTTTCTATTGAAGCATCTAAAATAAAATCACCATCATTTCTTAATGGAAACTCAAACTCATCACCATCCATAATTACAGTAACCTGACTTTCCCCTTCAAAATCGGACTCCACAACAGGTGCTTCTTCTTTCATTTTATCACTTGGAGTTCCAAACAATTCATAATGGACATTATCTTTGTTGTAACCAAAATCTTTTAAAGCAGCACTTACATCAAAAATCATATCCTCTGGTCCACAAATATAGATTCCATCAGATTTAGGAACTTCTTTATTATCCCTCATCAGATCCATAAACTTATCTTTAGTAATTCTTCCATTAAAAAGAGCGTTTTCCTGATCTTGTCTAGTAAACAAATTGTATACTTTTAAATTTTCTGGATAACGATGCTGATATTCCTCAATCTCTTTTGTAAACATTGCACTTCCATTATCCTTATTTATGTAATAAAGAGTAAATGTACTTTTAAGTTCAACTAACAAAATAGACTTGATCATTGACAGAATTGGTGTAATACCACTCCCTGCAGCAACACCAACGTAATGCTTTTCTATATTTTTATCTGGATTTATTGAAAAACGACCTTCAGGAGCCATAACATCTAACGACCCCTCTAAATCTAACCCATCATTTAAATAAGTAGACATCAGTCCGTTTTCAATTTTCTTTACTCCTATTCTGAAATCATTTTCAAAAGGAGAACTGCATAACGAGTAAGATCGAATTACCTCTTCATTATTCACCATATGCTTCAAGGTTATATATTGTCCTGAAACGTAGGTAAATTTCTCTTTCAACTGATCTGGAATTTTTAAAGAAATTGATACTGAATTCTCTGTTTCTTTTCTTATCTCGTTTAATTCTAAATTAAAAAAGTGTGTCATAGTTTATTGTGTTTTAAGACTACAAAAATATCAATTCTAGATTAACAATATTCATAACAAATATGAATCAGTTCAAAAAATAATTAACAAGTGAGCAAAATCATACTAAAATCAGGCGGAAATTGATTAAATTTGTAATATTAAATACATTCTTATGGAAGATGCGAAAAAATTAGAAGAGTTTCAGGCAAAGATTGATGCTGAAATAAAAATAGAACCGAAAGATTGGATGCCTGAGGATTACAGAAAGCATCTTCAAAGACAAATGTCTCAGCATGCACATTCTGAAATTATTGGAATGCAACCTGAAGGGAACTGGCTTTTAAGGGCACCTAGCCTAAGATCAAAAGTTGTTTTACTAGCTAAAATACAAGATGAAGCTGGCCATGGCTTGTACTTATACTCTGCTGCAGAAACGTTAGGTAAAAGCAGAACAGAATACCTTGATGAATTAAAAACAGGAAAAGCAAAGTACTCTAGTATTTTTAACTATCCAACTTTAACTTGGGCAGATATGGGAGCCGTTGGATGGTTAGTTGATGGTGCTGCCATTGTAAATCAAGTTTCTTTACAAAGAACATCATACGGGCCTTATGCTAGAGGAATGGTTAAAATATGTAAGGAAGAAAGTTTCCATCAGAGACAAGGATATGAGATAATGGCTGATATGGCAAAAGGCTCTCCTGAACAAAAAGAAATGGCTCAAGATGCGTTAAATAGATTTTGGTGGCCATCAATAATGATGTTTGGCCCGCATGATTCAGACTCACCTAACACAGGGAATGCTGTTAAATGGAAAATTAAAAGAGCTACAAATGATCAGTTACGTCAGAGTTTTATTGACAAAACTGTTCATCAAGCTGAAATTATTGGACTTACAATACCTGATCCAGACTTAAAGTGGAATGAAAACCGAGGTAGTTATGATTTTGGAGAAATGGATTGGGATGAGTTTTGGACTGTAGTTAAAGGCGGAGGACCATGCAGCAAACAAAGATTAAAGCATTATAATGATGCGCACAACAATGGAGAATGGGTTCGGAAAGCTGCTAAAGCTTATGCAGAAAAACAAAACTCTAAACAAAAAGTAGCTTAAAATAAATTAAAGACTGATTTAAGAATTTAGCACTTAAAATTTTTTTAATATAAATAGAGAACATGAGTAACACAGATGATCAAGGACCAATTTGGGAAGTTTTTTTACAAAGCAAACCAGGCTTAGCTCACAAGCATGTAGGGAACTTACATGCCTCAGATAAAGAAATGGCATTACAAAACGCAAGAGATTTATATACAAGGAGAAAGGAAGGCACCTGTATTTGGGTTGTCCCTTTTGATGCAATTGTTTCTTCAACCCCAGAGGATGATGAAGCTTTTTTTGAGCCATCAAACGACAAAGCTTATAGAACACCTACTCATTACGTATTGCCAGAAGGTGCTAAACATATCTGATTAGAAGTTAGAAAAATACATTTTTAAGTAGACTCATCAAAAAATAAACTATTCAACTCTTTTAGAAAATTTATTAAAAAAAGAACATGACAACGAACGAGGCTTTAATAAAATACTGTTTAAGATTAGGAGATACTAGCTTGATTTTAGGGCAAAGGATGGCAGAATGGTGTAGTAAAGGACCCGTACTGGAAGAAGACATTGCTCTTTCTAACATTGGATTAGATTTGTTTGGCCAATCTAGAACCATGCTTACCTATGCTGGAGAAATTGAAGGAAAAGGTAGAACGGAGAATGATTTAGCCTTTAAAAGGCTAGAAAGAGAATTTTTTAACAATTTAATGTCTGAAAGACCTAATGGTCATTTTGGAGAGACTGTTGTAAGAAACTTATTTTTATCTGCTTTTACATACAATCTATATAAAAAATTAAGTTTAAGTAAAGATGATACAATTGCTGCTTTTGCTGCTAAATCTTTAAAAGAAGTTACATATCATTTAAGACATAGTGGTGAATGGATGATTCGATTAGGGGATGGTACTGAAGATAGTCATAACAAAATTCAACAATCCGTAAATGACCTTTGGGAATATACTGGAGATTTATTTGCTATGAACGAAGTTGACGAACTTTTAATCGCAGAAAATATAGCAATTGATCTAAATGAAATTAAACCTCTTTGGAACAATACTATAAATGAAATTTTAGAAAGAGCAACTTTAACAAGACCTTTAGATGGTTTTATGCAAAAAGGAAGTCTTAACGGGATTCATTCTGAGGATTTAGGACACCTATTAACTGAAATGCAATTTTTACCAAGAGCCTATCCAAACTCAAAGTGGTAGTTAACAAATAATCAGGTTGTATTTTTGTCTATTATCTGAGTTTATTAATTAACACTATCATAGCAAATCATTATTGCTAAGTTTTTATTAAAAATGTCGAACACTAATAAAAATACAAAGGAAAAAATATGGGAGTTTCTTTCAGAAATTCCAGATCCGGAAATTCCTGTAATTTCTATTGCTGAACTTGGTGTTTTAAGGAACGTTGAACTTGAAAAGTCTAAAGTAATTGTAACAATTACCCCAACCTATTCTGGTTGCCCCGCGATGAAAACATTTGAGGATGACATCAAATCTAAGCTAGAAGAAAATAATATATCTAATTTCAAAATACTTACGGTTCATTCACCTGCATGGACTACTGACTGGATTACTGACAAAGCACTTGAAAAACTAAGGAAATTTGGTATAGCACCTCCGATACGCGGTACCGAAGATAAAGGTATTTTATTTGGTTCAGGATCAAAATCAGTTCAATGCCCTTTATGTAAATCAAAAAATACTTCTCTAAAAAGTCAGTTTGGATCTACAGCTTGTAAAGCCTTATATACATGCAAAGAATGCTTTGAACCTTTCGATTATTTTAAGTGCATCTAACCTTTTTTTACAGATTCTACTAAAAAAGAATGTTTTGTTAAATTTTTAGTGCAACCAACGTCTTAAATCTTTCGTCTGTTAAGGATAAACTGTTATATTCGCGTTTTAAAATTATAGATTTAAGAATTATGAAAAAAATATTATTAGTATCAGCACTTATTTTTTTAGGGACTTTTAGTTCATTCGCTTCACACCTTATGGGAGGAGAAATAACTTATAAACACATAGCTAATGATGATTATGAAGTAACTTTAGTCGTTTATAGAGATTGTTCTGGTATTGACGTAGGAACAAGTCAAAACGTAACTTTCGAATCGGCTAATTGTGGACAAAATTTCACTCTAAGCTTTCCGTTAATAACAACTTTAGATGTTTCGCAATTATGTGGTTTAGACTCCTTAAACTCAACATGCCATGGTGGCACATTGCCTGGTACAGAACAGTGGATATACAGAGACACTGTAACTCTCTCACCTTGCCCTGACTGGCAAATACATTGGAATAGTGGCACTAGAAATCCAGCTATTACAAACCTTGTAACCCCTAGCACACAAAATCTATTTATCCTTACTACATTAAACAATGTTATTGGTGCAAACAATAGTTCTCCTCAATATTTAGCTATACCAACACCATATATGTGTACTGGACAATTAAATATATTCAGCCATAGTGCCTCAGATATTGATGGAGATTCCTTATACTACACATTAGCACAGCCTTTGGATACCCCAGGACCTCCTGGAACACCTATACCATTTACTGCTGGTTATACTATTGCAGATCCAATTTTAACAACATCAGGAATGAATCTTTCACAAACTACCGGTGAAATGTGTTTTACACCAACTGTTGCACAAATATGTGTGGTATCTATTATTGTTTCTGAACATAGAAATGGTGTTTTAATTGGAACACAAATTAGAGAAATGCAAGTGGTAGTAAGTAACAATTGTGGAGGTAATACACCACCTTCAGCTGGAGGTGTTGCTGCAATTTGTGGCGGAAATGGTGGACTAGTCATAGATGTACAAGGACCTACTGTTAGCCAAACTGGACCTAACTCATTCGTTATGTGTCCTAATGATTCTTTATGTTTTTCTATCCCTTTTTCAGATATTGATGCAGATAATGTAACTGTAGAAACTAATGCTGGAATTTCAATTCCTGGAGCAAACGTGACAATAACAGGAAATGGAACCCAAAATGCTTCGCTTTCGTTTTGTTGGGTTCCAACACCGTTAGATTCTGGAATTAATGTAATTGGAATAAAAATTGAAGATGACGCTTGTCCTATTAAAGCCGTTCAATATTATACTTATGATATTACCGTTTATGATCAACCTTATGCAGGTCCAGATCAAATAATTTGTGGATCTCAGACAGCACAACTTCAAGCTTCTGGTGGTGCAGGCTATACTTGGTATGATTTAGCAACCGGTCTTGCTGTTCCTGTAGACTCAACATTTACTTGCAATCCTTGCGATAACCCTATAGCCGACCCTCTTATAACTACCACTTATTATGTTGTAAGTTCTTTAACCGCAGCTTGTGAAAACAAAGATACCGTTACTATCAATGTTGTGCCAGATTTCACACTAGATGCAATTGGTGATACTGCTCTTTGTGATTATTTAAGTCATCAAATTGGTGTTAATATTACTAGCGGACCTATTGGAACTTATTTGTTTGATTGGAATAATTCCGCAACTTTAGATAATGACACTATACAAAACCCTACTGCTTCGCCACTTGGAACAACATGGTATACTGTAGAAGTAGAATCTCCTGATGGGTGTGTAAAAAAAATAGATTCTGTTCAAATATTAGTTACACCACCACCAGTAACGACAATGGTTCCTGGAGATACAACTATTTGCCAAGGGGAATCTTTAAATTTTGATGTTTCTCTATCTGCAATAAATGATGATTTTAATGCCGGATTTGACCCGACTGTATGGCTAAACGTTTCTGGAGCATCTGTTGCTGCACCATGTGTGCCATATGATGGAACGGCACTTAATTTTGATGCTGCTACACGAGAGTTGACTACCAATGCAATTAATGTAAACAATTGTACGACTGTAGACTTTTGCCTTTGGATAGCAAACGATGCTTCTTCTGGTGCTTGTGAAAATGCAGATGCTGGAGAAGATGTTGTACTTAATTACAATACTGGTTCAGGCTGGGTTACATTACAGACATATACAACAGGAGACTGGGATTCAGGTGGACCTTTTGCCAATGCTTGGCAATGTTTTAGTGTAATTATTCCTGCAGCTGCACAAACTGCATCAACATCATTTCAGTGGGAACAAATAGGAGGGTATGGTGGAACAATTGATAACTGGTCTTTAGATAATATTAGTATTAGCTGTGGAGGAAATACAGCTTATAATTATAATTGGGCACCTGCAACAGACTTATCTGCAACAAACATTTCTAACCCAGTGTTAAGTAACGCTGTAACAACAACAAATTACGTTGTTACTATTACTGATACTGCTAGTGGATGTGCAATAGATAGAAATCAAACAATTACTGTAGTTCCTAGCTACACTTTAACAACTACCCAAACTGATACCAACATTTGTTTGGGTCAAAATGTTGACTTTACGGTAACTGCTAATCCTCCTGGAACATACAACTATTCTTGGTCTCCATCAGGTATTATGGATACTGCAACAATTGCTAACCCAACAGCAACATTTATGACACCTGGCACCAATATGATAATAGTACAGGTTGACAATGGAGGTGGTTGTCAAAAATCTGATACTATGTATGTGAATGTTTCATACGGATTCGCTCCTAATATTACAATGACACCAGACACAATAATTTCATGTGGTACTGATTCTGCTCAATTAAACATTGATTTAGGTGGAGGTATACCTGCTACATGCGGTGCTAGTCCATCCACAAGCTGTTCTGGAGCATCTACTCAACTAACAATAGGAACAAACTCAGGTGCAAATACAACAACATCTTGGCCAGCTCCTTATGGTAACTTTTACAGAAATGCCAAACATCAATTTTTATATACTGCTGCAGAACTAAATGCAATGGGCTTTAATGGTGGTAAAATAACTGAAATAGCATGGGAAATAACACAAATAAATGGAACTACTACTTATAACGACTATCAGATTAAAATGGGTTGTACATCAACTTCAAATTTAACAACTTGGGAAAGTGGACTTACTCAAGTTTTAAATCCTGTAGCTGTAAACATTGTATTAGGAACAAATACACATGTTTTAGATGTAGCATATGAATGGGATGGAGTTTCTAATTTAGTAATTGAAATATGTTATGATAATTTAGCTGTGACCTACACTAACAATTCAATAACACCATGGACAACCACAACATTTACATCAAGTATTTGGTATAGATCAGATAGCCAAGCTGCATGTCCTGAAGCAACATCTTCAGGAACAGGAACAGAAAGACCCGTAACAATGTTTACAACTTGCCCAACAACACCAGATCCAAACATTTACAGTTATGTTTGGTCTCCAACGGCAGGACTATCTGATAGTACAATTAAAAACCCACTAGCTTCGCCTTCATCACCAACAACTTATTATGTTACTGTAACTGATACTTTAGGAGGTTGTTTTGATATGGATTCAGTTTATGTTTCTGCAGGTAATGACATTGATATTACTGCCATGAGTTTAGATACTTCAATCTGTATTTATAATAATAGTCCATATTCATTACCACTAGAAGTAGTGTCTATTGGAGCTAACGATACTTACAGCTGGACAAATGGAGCAACATTAAGTGATTCAACTATTAATAACCCAACAGCTTCACTTACTAGTACAACAAGTTATACTGTATCTGTTTCAAACGATGAAGGGTGTACTAAAGATACAACTGCAACAATAACAGTATTTAACACTGCACTTCCTTTATTAATACAAGGAGATACTAACTATTGTTTTGGAGATAGTGCCATATTACATATTGGAAATTACGATAGTTATGCATGGAGTAACACAGTTGATACTAGTATTATTATTAGTACTGTTGATACTGCATATTTAACTGCTGGAGATTACATAGTAACTGTATCTGCAAACAATTGTGCTGCAACTTCAGATACTGTTACGGTTAATGAAGTTGTTATAACACCTCCTGTTCTTTCGGACACAACATTTTGTGCAGGAGATAGTGTAGATGTAAATGTTGGGACTGGATACGACAGTTATTTATGGAGCCCAACACCTAATAGTGGTGGGACAACAGCAATTGCAAACATTACTGTTGGTGACAATTATTTTGTAACAGTAGATTCGTTAATAGGAACTTTAAGATGTTCTGCAATATCAAACACTATTTTAGTTTCTGAAATAGTTGCACCTTCTCCAGTAATAATAGGAGATACTAACTATTGTGGTAATGAAGGAAGAATACTTAGCGTAAATCCAGTATATAACAGCTACACTTGGAGCCCTGGAAGTTCTTTATCTGATACAATAACTGCTTACACAGTTGGTAATAATCCAACGACAATTACATTAACAGTTGACTCTAATGGTTGTAGTGGTTCTACATCAGTTATAATTACAAACACAGTTCTTAACCCGCAAATATTTATAGATGCAACAGTTTGTCCTGATAGTGTTGCAAACGTTAGCTATACTGGTGGTCCATTTGGTACTGTTGAATGGTCATTTGGAGGTTCAGATAATCCTACAACTGCAGGACCTGGAGCTATTTCTCTAACAGTCGTATTAGGTAATTGTACAACGACTGTATCAGAGACTGTTCTAAGTTATCCTTCTCCTATTGCAAACTTTAGTATTGCACCAGTAACTTCTGGTCTGCCTAATACTGAAACGCTTTTTACAGATGGATCAACACCAACTGGTTTTATTAGCTCTTGGGATTGGAATTTTGATGCCACAGGAGTTGGTTCAAATTTTTCTCAAGGTACAGGATCTGGGCCATTCCCTTGGGTATACGATCAGCAAGGAAACTATTCTATTACCTTAACTGTAATTGATAACAATGGATGTCATAATACAACAAGTCAAGATTATTTAATAGTATCAAATATTGTTGTAGCTAATGTAATTACACCAAATGGTGATGGAATGAATGACTTTTTAGTATTTGAGAATCTTGATACATCTGTAGCTTCTAACCAAGTATCCATATTTAATAGATGGGGTAATGAAGTATTTTCACAACCTGATTATCAAAATGACTGGAATGGAGATGGACTATCTGTAGGTACTTACTTTTACATACTACAAGTTGACTTTAAATCTGGAACAGAAACATTTAAAGGAAGTTTAAATATCCTGAGATAAACTTTAAGAATAGATTATGAGCCCTTAAGAATTTATTCTTAAGGGCTTTTTTAATGAGCTATTTTATTGAAAATATTTTTTTGTTAAACTTTATACATATTTGTTAAAAAAAAAACAAACACTCTTTAATGTTGTCATTAATATTTTTTTCAATACATTATTCTAAAAAACAGAACTTACTCAGAGAAAACAGGGCTTAGGCAATAAGCATAATCCCTAAACAAATTCAATACAAGGCAACCTAATCAACAATATTTCGTCTATACCATATAGATAATTTTTATATTTGAACTTTAAGTATTTAATAAAACATTCATGAAAAAACTTCTTCTAGTTATCGCTATAATCTTCGCAGGATTTACAAGCTCTTATGCTTCTCACCTTATGGGTGCAGATATCACTTACAAACATATTATAGGAAACGATTATGAAGTAACTTTATCCATTTATGGAGATTGTGATGGGATAACTGTAAGTACAAATCAGACAGTAACTTTTGAATCTGCAACATGTGGACAAAATTTTGATTTCACCATTCCATATTTTGATATTATTGATGTATCTCAAGTTTGTACAGGATTAACAACTACGTGTTCTGGAGGGATATGGCCTGGAACAAATAAAGTTACTTTCCGAGGAATTGTAACACTTACACCATGTAGTGATTGGATTATGCACTGGACTCAAGGGACAAGAAATGCTACTATCTCAAACTTAGTAAATCCAGATTTAGAAAACCTTTATATCCAAACTACATTAAACAGTATTGTTGCTCCAAATAATAATTCACCTAAATACTTTAATCCTCCAACTCCTTATCTATGTGCTAATAGTTTGGCTATTTTGAGTCATGGTGCAACTGATGCTGATGGTGATTCTTTATATTATTCTATGGCGCAACCATTAACAAATCCTGGCCCTCCAGGAATCCCTATCGCTTTTACAGCAGGACATACAATATTACAACCTGTCCTAACAACTTCCGGACTAACACTAGATCAAACAACAGGTAAAATGTGTTTCACTCCAAATCAAGCTCAAATAGTGGTTATCTCTGTATTAATTGAAGAATTTCGAAATGGTACTCTTATTGGTACATTAATAAGAGAAATGCAAATTGTTATTGATGGAACTTGTGTCAATAGCCCACCTGAAACTTTGGGAGGATCTGGATGTGATTTAGCACAACTTACACTTGACATTCCTACAACTGGTCCTACAGTAATACAAACAGATGCAAACTCAATAACGATGTGTCCTAATGATAACGTTTGTTTTATCGTTGACTTTTCAGACCCAGATGGAGACAACTTGGATATAACAAGTAATATTGTAGATGCAATTCCAACAGCTACATTTAATGTTGTTGGGAATAATACACCTAATCCAATTGGTACATTTTGTTGGACCCCAACACCATTAGATTCAGGGTTAAGTGTTATCACTATACTAGCAAAAGACGATGCTTGTCCAATAAACGTTTTCCAATCCTTTATTTTTGATATAACCGTATTTGATGAACCTTATGCAGGATTAGATGATACTATTTGTGGCGCACAGCAAGCTCAGTTACAAGCAAGCGGAGGCGCAGGCTATGCATGGTCTGTTATCACTGGAGATCCTATTGTAGTTGGGACTAATTTTAGCTGTGTTAACTGTGATGATCCTTTAGCATCCCCGAGTGTTACAACAACATATCTTTTAACTAGTACTTTAGCTGCAGCCTGTAACAATACAGATACTGTAACAGTACTTGTAGTTCCTGATATAATTCCTACAGCACTTGGAGATACAGCTCTTTGTGATTTCTTAGCGCACCCAATTGATGTAAGTGTATCTCCAGCTGGAGCTTATACCTACTTATGGTCTCCTGCTACAACATTAACTAACCCAAACATTGCCAACCCTATTGCAAATCCTATACAGACAACCCCTTATATTGTAACCGTTGCTTCTACTCTTGGTTGCGTAAAAACAGACACAACAATTATCATCGTTACTCCTCCACCAAGTGTAACATTAATACCGGGTGACACTACAATCTGTACCGGTGACCCATTACAATTTGATGTTTCATTAGCAGCTTTAGAAGATAATTTTAATGCTGGTTTTGATGCAAGTATCTGGGGGACAGTTTCTGGTGCCACAGTGGGCAACCCTTGTCTTCCATACAGTGGTACCGCTTTAAATTTTGACGGATCAAACAGAGAATTAACAACAAATTCATTAAGTGTTACGAACTGTACTTCAATTGATTTTTGTTTATGGATTGCCAATAATAGTTCTACTGGTACTGGTTGCGAAAATGCAGATGCAGGTGAAGATGTTGTTATAAACTATTCGATTAATGGTGCAGGTGGCCCATGGATAAATTTACAAACTTTCACCACTGGTGATTGGGACACAGGCGGACCTTTTGCAAATGCATGGCAATGTTTTAATGTTGCTATTCCATTAGCGGCACAGACTGGTAACACAATGTTTCAATGGGAACAGATTGGTGGTTATGGTGGGACATTAGATAACTGGGCATTAGATGATATCAGTATTAGTTGTGGAGGAAGTACTAATTACTCATACGATTGGTCTTCGCCTGCAAGTTTAGATGATGCCTTTATTAATAATCCAATTGCGACAGTTAATACAACAACAACTTACACCGTAACTTTAACAGATTTAGCGAGTGGATGCTCATTAGATAGATTTCAAACAATTACAACTGTTCCGAGTTATACAATAGCTACTACACAAAGTGACACCAACATATGCTTAGCCGAAAATGTAGACTTTACAGTCTCCCAAAGCATTGCGGGAGCGTTTAACTATTCTTGGGCTCCTGCTGGAATTTTTAACAACGCCACAAGTACTAATCCATCAGGATTATTTAACACTCCTGGACCAAATACGATTATTGTTACCGTTGATAATGGTGGTGGTTGTATCAAAAAAGATACAATGATTGTTAATGTTGCTGCGGCAGTGGTTCCTAGCATCAACATCATTACTCCTGATTCCTTAATAGATTGTGGAGATTCTGTTTTGGTTAATTTAGACTTAGGAGGAGGAGTGCCAGCTGCATGTGGGGCAAGTCTTACCAATGCTTGTTCAGGGCCAACTACCCAAATGATTATCGGAAATAATACTGGAGCAAATTCTACAACTTCTTGGCCAGCACCTTATGGTAATTTTTATAAAAACGCTAAACATCAATTCCTATATACTGCAGCTGAACTAAATACAATGGGCTTTATTGGTGGTAAAATTACAGAGCTTTCATGGGAAATTACCCAGATAAATGGCACATCCACATATAATGATTATCAAATAAAAATCGGTTGTACAGCTACTAATAATCTAACTACATGGGAAAATGGTTTAACACCTGTTTTCGGATCACCGCTTGCAATACAAAATATTAACATTCTTGCTACTGGATGGCAAACTCACACATTTGATGTCGCTTATGAATGGGATGGAGTTTCAAATTTAGTTGTAGAGATATGCTATGATAATTTAGCTTCAGCTTATACAAACAATTCAATTACACCATGGACTACTACTACCTTTACATCAAGTATTTGGTATAGGTCAGATAGCCAATCTGCCTGCCCTGAAGCATCAAATACTGGTACTGGAACAGAAAGGCCTATCACACGATTTACACATTGCCCAACAGTGCCAGACCCAACAGCGTTTTCTTACTCTTGGTTGCCTAATACTGAAATTACTACAGATACTTCACAAAACCCTTATTTACACCCAGTAGTGCCAACTGCATATATAGTTACCGTTTCTGATCTTACTGGTAGTTGTTCTGATGTTGATACAATTAATATTACTGTTCAATGCCCTACATGTGATCAACCAGGAATAACTCTTATTAACCCTACCTGTAATGGCGGAACAAATGGAAAAATAATTATAGATCCTACTTTTCAATTCGGAAGTGAAGAACATACTTACACCTATTTGGATAGCATTACAACTACTATTCTTCAAACATCAACAAATATTGTTGCAGGTATGCAAGACTCTTTAATTAACATTGGTGCAGGTGCTTACACTATCTCATTGATAGATACAAATGGATGTACAAAAGACACTACTGTTTGGCTAACTGAACCAGATTCTGTTAAGATATCAGCAGTTTCAGCAGCAGATACCATAATTTGTATTAATGGTAACACTCAAATAGATGCTTCAGCAACTAGCCCAAATGGAGGTCCATTCTCTTATACTTGGACTGATTTAAATGCAAATACAACTTTTGCCGCAACAACAAATGCTCAGACTGTAAATCCAATTGCATCACAAACTGATTATTCTGTTTTTGCTACAGACCAATTGGGCTGTATTTCGAATAGTGATTCAATAGTTAGTATTTCTCTTAATCAACCATTGAGTGCTTCTACGTTCAATCCCGTTACAACAATATGTCAGAATGAATCGGTAGATATTAACATGAGTACCTCTGGTGGTTCTGGATCTGGTTATCAATATGAATGGTTTGAAAATGGAAATCCCTTAGATTCTGGCTCAACTATTACTGTAACACCTACAACCTCTCTAACTATTTATACTGGAATTGCTTCTGATGATTGTACAACTCCATTAGATAGTATAACCGTAACCGTTAATTGGTCGGGAGAAATATTTCCATCTATAATTAAAGATCGAGATGATAGCTGTTTCAATAGTACACCAGTAATATTTACTGACAATTCTTATCCAGCTGGTTTAATTCAGACTATAACTTGGTCTACAAGTAATGGAAATACGGGGTCAGGAATTGCAGGAAGCTCTTTTAGTAGTACATTTAATGCTTCAGGTTGTTATGATATTTCATTACAAATTAAAACAATTTATGGCTGTGATGCAGATACAACTTACCAATGCTTTGTTAATCCACACAGTTATCCTATCGCTGATTTTGAAATGACTCCACCAATAACGGATTTATTTAATACTGAAATTAACTTTGAAAACCTATCTACTGGAAATGAACCACTAACTTATGACTGGAAATTTAACAGTGGACTACCTTTAGATTCAACATCACAAGAAAATCCAACATTTGTTTACCCGGATGATGAACCAAACAACTACCCAATTGAATTTACAGTTACTGACACTAATGGATGTGTTTCATCAACATCAGGAACTGTTATAATAAACAGCATCTACTTTTTATACTTACCAACATCTTTTACTCCAAATGGAGATGGGCTAAATGAAGAATTTAAAGCTTATGGTGAGGGTATTGATTTATCAAATTATAGTATGTATATTTATAATAGATGGGGAGAATTGATGTTCCAAACAGATAATATTGGTAATGGATGGGATGGATCATATAAAGGAAAAAAAGCTGACGTTGGAGTTTATGTTTGGAAAATAATAGCCAAAGAAGAATATGGAACAATTATTCATGATAACATGGGGCATGTTACAATATCTAAATAAATTACACTAATTAAAAAAGGCCTTAATCAAATTTGATTAAGGCCTTTTTTTAAAACTATTCTGACTTAATAATTATTTATATTTTATTTCTTTAGTATAAACTAACATTTCAGTAACTGCTAAAATTCTTTTCATCATCCAATACTCTTTAAATACATCCTAATATTGTATGTATTAAATAAAGTTAGTTTAATGAATTAAGAAGATTGACAAATAAAATTACCGTATTATATCAGTAAAAAATTTATGTCTTTACAAATTTATTTCCCTTAAATTTAACCAATAGATGGAAGTACTGCTAGTAGATAAAACTTAACTCTTATTTTTTAACGTAAATTTCTACCCAAATATTATCTTGTTCAAATCTCTGTACAATCTTTAATTCCTTATTATCTTTTATCCCCTCGTAATATTCTGATGGCTCCATATTACAAAAAACAAACACCCCATAACCTTCATCAACTGAATTTTCTGACTTCATATTAGTAAACACCTTATTAGTACTTAAATAACCAGATAAAGGCCGATATAGAGCATGCTGAAATAAAAAGGAGGTATTAATTCGATCAGTTGCTTTATAATTATCTTCTATAAACTTTACTGCATCAAATCTAATTTTGCAATCATTAGAATAGTTATTTGTGTCGTCTCCATAGTTTAAATCATTTATATTGTAAAAAATGGAAAAGCTAATAATGATTATTGATACGACAGGCAGAACTAGTTCTTTAAATAGAAATATCTTTTGAGTAAAATACAATCCAATAATAATATATATAGGAACAATACAAAGTAAGTAACGTAAACTATCGAATTGAGCTGAAGAAAAAAGTAGGTACAGTGTTATGAATATAACAAAAAGTGAAATTACCCCTCCCCTCTTTTTATCAGTTTTATATACATCCAAGAAAACTAATTTCAAGAAAACAATAAACAAAACCGGAATAGTTATCATTATAAATAAGTCTGGTAATACCCAATACTTAAAAAACACTTTCATCATTGAAAACGAAACAACTAAAACAATAATTCTCATCCATATAGGATATCTTTTATGAAAAAAAATAGCCCCCACAAACAATACTAATATAATTGGTTTACGCCCCTGCCCAATAAAAACATAATGAGCCGAACTCATAATTCTTTCTCTATAAAGATTCCAACTAAACTCAAAATGCTCTAAACGAATTGGTAAAACAAACCATCCATAAGTATATTTTAACAATAAAATATGTAAACCTATTGCAGCTAAAGGAAGACCTATGAGTAAGTATTTTTTAGCAAAAATTTGAAAGCTAAACTTTTTCTTATCGTAACAACAATCTTTAATTAACTCCCATATTCCAATTGCAACAATTAAAAAGACACCTGATTCTTTTGTTAAAACCAAACATATTGCGAAACATAAGTATGGAATATTTTTACCCTTCCAATAAAAATAAATTGTAAGAAATGTAAAAATTGTAAGAAGGACTTCTGGTAAAACCAGCAAAAACTGTCCGTGAAAAATCGTTTGAAATCCAAAAATTAAAACAGAGTAAAACCCAACTTCTCTATTAAATATTTTTTTTCCAAATAAATATATTATAACAATTAAAGATATAGAAAGAAAGGCCGCAAAAACATGTGTAGACAGTATACTCGTACCAAAAACAAAGCACCAAATTCCACCTAAAAAAAAGAACAACATTGGGTGAGCCCAATGATCTTCTAATGCCAATGAACTTGGTAGCATACTTGGAATTTCTGAGCCCATTTTCCTTATTGAAGGACCATAAACCCATAATTCGTCACTAAAATAGGGTAATAAGAAATCATCTAATTTAAAAAGGACTAATCCTGCACAAACAGTTAAGACAAGAAGGAAATAAACATCTTTAAACAATGCCTGAACTCTAGATAAAGTAAATATTGGAAGCAATTTCAATACTTAATTATTTTTACCTGATAAGATTCTGAATTCTCAAAGAGAACCTTAACTAAATAGACTCCATTTTTTAATGAAGAAATATCAATAAATTTAGTTCCTTTTATTTGTGAAAAAACATTCCTTCCGGTAATATCAACTATAATAATCGATTCTATAATTAAATTAGATTCTGAAATAATTTCGAATCTATGTTTAACAGGGTTTGGAGAAACACCAATTTCATTAAAACTATTTTCTTCTCGAATAGATATAGGAGCATTATCCGTAAAAGATGTACTTAAAAAATCTTGTTCTCCATATATTGTATCTAACCGAACAAATAAAACATCTTCCATTCCATCACCAAAACTAAATGTTGATCCAGTCCCAATAATATTTCCATTACTACCGGTAGTTATACTCTTAATATAATCATCATCACTATTACCTAATACAGAGGAAACGCCTGTCCAAACACCAGAAGAAGTTAACTCAAAAAAAACAACATTTTTGTTATTTCCACCTGTTTTTGAATACCCAGAAATTAAAACATTATTGTTTTGGAGTTGTATTATCGAAAATGCATCTTCATCATCTGATGCAGACATTCCGTTGGTAATCGTAAACTCCCAAATAGCATCTCCATTAGAACTTAATCCTTTTATATAATAATCTTGATCCTCAAAAGCGCTAAGTGAATTTGTTGCTCCTGAAAAGACATAGTTACCATTATCCAGTTCAATAATTTGATTTGCGTATTCATATTTCGCACCTCCATAAACACTATCCCACAGCAATACTCCATTTTTATTTAACTTAACAACATATGCCTGAGTAGAATCAGTAATTGTATTTTTAAATCCTGCAATAACAATATTAGAATCGGAAGTTTCAATAATACTATTACCCTTCTCTATTAAAGAACCTCCTATAGTTTTAGTCCAAAGTGTATCTCCTAAAGGATTTGTTTTAACAACGTAAACATCAGAATATCCGTTAGTATTATTATATGTTTCTCCGCAAAATACATAACCACTATCAAAAGTTTGAACAACTGAATAAGCAAAATCCCAATCTTGACCTCCATATTTTTTTTGCCAAACAAAACCTCCTAAACTATCTCGTTTCATTAAAACAGCGTCATAACCTCCATTACCGTAGCTATTAGAACTTGCTGCAATAATATAACCTTTATCAAAAGTTTGTTTAACAGAATATCCCCAATCATTATTAGCTCCTCCAAGAGCAAAACTCCATTCATAATTACACAAAGAATCCACCTTTAACAAGTAAATATCTGTGTTACCTGAACTGTTACTCGAAGTAGATCCCACAGAAATATAGCCCCCTTCAAAAGTTGCTTCTACTGCTTCAGAATTATCATTACTATGTCCTCCAAAAGAATGTAAATGCGCAACAGTGTCAGTTTGGGAAAAACCAATACAAGAAACCATCATAAAACACAAGAAAAACGCACTTTTGAATTTTTTCTCAAAATTGCTTCGCTTTGCTTCTGTTTGCTCGTAACAACGCTCTATTTGTCTATTTTTATGCATTAACTGCTTTTCTTACTTTAATTAATTTAACTAAAAGATCTTCCAATAAATCTAACCTTAACATATTTGCTCCATCGCTTTTTGCAACAGATGGGTCAGGATGAGTTTCTATAAAAATACCATCAGCACCAACAGCAATTCCAGCTTTTGCAATAGTTTCAATCAATTCTGGTTTGCCTCCGGTAACACCTGAAGATTGATTTGGCTGTTGTAATGAGTGTGTAATATCTAAAACTGTTGGAGCAAATTCTTTCATGGTTGGAATTCCTCTGAAATCTACCACCATATCTTGGTATCCAAAAGTAGTTCCGCGTTCGGTTAACCAAACGTTATCATTACCAGATTCTTTTACCTTATTTACTGCAAATTGCATTGCTTCTGCAGATAAAAACTGTCCTTTTTTAATATTAACAACTTTACCAGTTTTAGCTGCAGCTACTAACAAATCAGTCTGTCTGCATAAAAAAGCTGGTATCTGTAAAACATCGCAAGATCCAGCAGCAATAGCACATTCTTCTGCAGTATGTACATCTGTTAAAGTTGGTAATTGCAATCTATCTCTAACGCTTTTTATAATTTCCAAAGCCTTTTCATCACCAATTCCTGTAAAGGAATCTAATCTTGAACGATTCGCTTTTCGGTAAGAAGCCTTAAAAATGAATGGGATTTCTAATCGATCTGCAATAGCTTTAATTTTACAAGCAATTTCAAAAACGTTCTCTTCACTTTCTACAACGCAAGGTCCAGCAATAAGAAAGAAATTACCTGATTCTGTATGTTTTATATTTGGTATGTTATTCATTTTTGTTTTTTTATTAAAAATAAGCTTTTAGGCCAATAAACCCACTATTACTGTAAGATGAGCTTGAGGCAATAAAAGCTTCGATATTATTTGTTCCTATAAAAATATCGAAATAATTTTTGACTGATTTAGAAAAAGCCAATCCTGTATTTAATTTCCCATATCCGCCATAAGAAAGATGCAACCTCCCTATTAATTTTGGATTAAAAGAGTAATATCCATTTATCGAAATTAATGGATAATAATTTGACAGTATTTTTTGGTAAATACCCACGTTAACTTTCCATTTTTCGTTTAAAACTTTAGTGTAATTAATATTTACTGATGCAGGCATAGCAACATTATAAGCTCCTTTTTCATTTTTAGTTGATAGATTATCAATTATAGAGTCTCTTGACAACCCACTAACCAGACTATCATTTAAATCAAAAATATTATTCACAACAACTCCTTCATAATAAAAAGTGCTATCCGTTGCTATCTTTAAAGAATTACTATTCCAATGTACAAAACCTAAATCTTCTATTCCTAAATATATTTTACCTCCATTTTTTAAAATAAATTCTGTAAATAAATCAACAGAAACTCCTAATCCGTTAAAAGCTGAAATTCCTTTTTTTGCTGTATCCGATTCTTGATACAAATAATCTAACTCTACATCTATTTCTCTACCAAATTCCTCTGTAAAAATTGATCCCTCGTTTATGCTAATCAATTTACTTTCTTGTGCTTTTATAATAGAAAAAGAGATACCTTCCTTCGCCAGCTTACCATCAAAATATCTATAATTAATAAGTCCAAGGTTTAATTTTTGTAATTTAAAATAATTTAAATTTGTTCCTCTAATATCAATGCTTTCTCCAGCAAATTGTTTATTCCCATCAAAAGTAAACTTGAAAAAATCTGAAGTAAACCGAGCATCAACATGTTCATTATTCTCTATTCCAACAATCAATGAAATATTAGTTTTCTTAAATAAGGTATCGATAGGGATTTCAACATTTATCTCATAATTCAAATCCCCGCCAAGCCTATTATTTGCAGAAAGACTCTTATAGACTTTATCTTTATGACTTCTTTCTATTTTACCCCCGTAAATAAACTTGTTTAAAAAATCATTATTTATTGCCGATGAACCATAAACGAAATTTGACCCTAACGAAACACTAAACTGTTGTGTTGTATCTGGAAAAAAATCAATATTATTTTGAGCAGAAATTGTTAGATAGGCAAAGACACTAAAAAGTAAAACAATTATATTCTTTATAGATCTCATCTATTCCTCAAAATTTAAGTTGTAAGAGAAATCACCCACTATCTTTATATCAATTGAATAATCTTGATAGATTTTAACAAATTGAGGCTGAGCTGTTGTGGTAAAACCTATGCTTAAAACAATTTTTTTTGTTGCGTATAAATTTGATATGGCATTTTCCGTTAATGGTATAGATATGACAGACTCTTTTTTATTAACAACCCTAAGAGCAGCATTAACCGAAGCTCCTTTAATGTAATTATTAACAGTTAAATTCTGCAGGAAGTTCATATTTTCATCATAAAGATCTAATTGAATATTAGCATCAAAAGGGTATCCATTATCCGCATACAAAAACAAAACACCATCAATAATATTTTGAGAGTCTCCATCTTGTGACAGGTTAAAATCGACAGTATCTTGTAAAGTCAATCCACTTGAGATCATCGATAGTGGAAACTCTATATTTAAATCTGTTTCCAAAGAATGGTTTTTATAAGCAAAATCATTACCTCCAGATATATTCCCTAAAGGATTTACATTTAAATTGAGGTCATACAATAACTCATTAGGAAATATTTCTATGAGCTGATCTATATTAGAATTACTCGTATTCATATCCAACTGATAGGTGGTATAAGTTACTTCGGGAATTCCTCCAGTTAACTGAGCTCTATTTAAATTTAAAGGAGTACCAATGCTTGTATGTGTTAATGAATTAGTAACTGAAGTTGTTGTATTAGTTGTAGCAAATTGGTTTAATATCAATTGGGCATCCACACCAAATCCATTTTTAAATTCAAGATTAACATCCACCTGATCTAAATCTAAAGTTCCAGATTTAATCATATCAAATGCTGTTGTATTAGTTATATCTGGCCCAAAATGAATTTGTTGAGTTCCAAAATAACCACGAACAAAAGATGGCACTAAGTTAATTAGTTTATTATTATAAGTGATTTTTGTGCCTGCAAAAATTGTTACTGGTCCTGCTGCATTTGTATCAACTGTTCCAACCGCTCTTGTAATAAATGTATTTACTTCAGAACCTGTTGATCCAGATAAATCCAAATCATAACCACTTAAATCTATTGTTGTTATAAAATATCCATCTTGAGAAATTGTAGCAGCAGGAACAAGTTCTTGCAATTCTAATGTATCCCCATTTTTTGTTGCACTAGGTATAGTGTAAGTTATAATCATATTCTCCTTAATCTCACTAAAAATTTCAATCTCAATAAAACCAGACTCTATAAGTGCATAATTCAATTCAACTCCATTACTTATACTCAAAGCTCTCTCCTCATCACTACTGTAAAATGAAGATCCAGGACTCGAATTTGAACTAAAAGGAAAACTGTAAACTTCCGTAATCGTGGTATCTGGAATCTTAAAAATAGAATCCATATCAATATCAAAAAGATTAGTTTGATAAACTAATTTTAAGGAAGTATCCGAGTTAGTCTCTACTATTGAATCTGGCAATAAATCTTCAATCGTTAATGTGGACTTTATTAAAGGGGCAAGAACATCAATATCCCACTCTGGCTTTTCAAAATCTTTTCTACATGAAAAAAACGCAAGTGCTACAAAGCAAAAAAATAATATTTTATTTATAGTTAACATCCTTGTAAAAATAGTCATTTTAAAAAACTAACAAGTATTAAACAAAGCAACGGTGTCAATCAACTTACATTTAATTTAAAACAGACTTATTATATTTGCAAAATGAGATTTATTATTCTAGCAATCATTTTCATTACCTCTTTTTCTGTTTCGGCTGGAGGCCCTTGGTTAAACAAGAAAAAGGAAGGTTTTTTTCAACTTCAAAGTACATTTCCTGCTAGCGCCTACAACCGACTATTTCTAGAAAATGGAAAAGAGTCAATCCTCAACAAATCCGTATTAGATTATACAGTACAGGTCTACTTAGAGTATGGAATAACTGACAGGTTAGATTTAATTTCAATACTTCCCTACAAGTTTGTATCAACAGAATCTAGTTCTGACACATCTCAGACTCTAAACGGAATACTTAATGGTTTAAGTAACTATAAGTTAGGGTTCAAATACCAATTATCTGATAAAAACATAAAAGTTGCAACCTCCATCCAGTCAAGCTTTAACTCAATTAGCAAAGATTTAGAGAAAGGACTAATAACTGGTTATGATGCAAATTCGGTTGGTCTTTACTTTCATCTTGGAAAAGGTTTTTCCAAAAATATTTATTCTTTTATAGATCTAGGTGCTAATATCGTTGGAAATGATTTTAGCAATTATCTCGACATTCATTATGAATTAGGTTATCAAATTAAACCTTCACTTTGGGCTGCATTCACTTTAGATTTAAGAGAGTCTCTAAAAAATGGATCTTACTCCAACAACAACCTAAAGCAAACCGGTCTTTATACAAATAATCAAGAATATTTTGCTTTTGGAATTAAAGCTTCTTATGAATTGAAAAATAAAATTGGATTTAATATTGCGTCTTTTGGCGCTTTTAGTGGTAATTATGTAGCCAAAATAGCTACATTTAGTTTAGGGATATATACGAAGTGGTAGCTAAACTCTTACTCCAATTACACTTCGACTTCGCTCAGGGAAAGCTGCTTTATTTCCGTTCATACTTTCACTCCAATTACGCAAACATCATCTAACTGCTCCAATTTACCCATCCAATTTTCAAATAAAGTGTTAAGCTCCTGCTCTTGAAATTCTATCGACTTATCCGAATTTTCAATTAGCTTATTTTTAAAAGGTTTATACTTTAATTTCTTTCCTTTTGGTCCTCCAAACTGATCGGCAAAACCATCAGAAAAAATATAAATCATATCCCCTTTTTCTAATTGAAATTGATGATCAACAAAAGGAGTATGATTTTCAGAATACCCGATTGGTTGTTTATCCCCTTTTATTTCATGAAGCTCTTTATCTCTGATAATGTATACTGGATTTTTTGCTCCAGAAAAACACATCATTAAACTATTAAAATTAATAGACACAAAAGCTGCATCCATTCCATCCCTAATAAAGCTCTGAGAATCCGAATGTTTATTTATAGTAGTATAAACTTCTTTATTTAAGTAGTCTAATGCTTGCGCAGGAGAGTTAACATTTACCTCTTTAACCGATTGGTTTAAAATCTTCAATCCAATTAAACTCATAAATGCTCCAGGAACTCCATGTCCTGTGCAGTCTGCAACACTAAACACTACAAATTTTTCATTGTCAGCATCAGCTATTTTGGTTGTGTTTAACTCACTAATCCAATAAAAATCTCCACTAACAATATCTTTTGGTTTAAAAAGAATAAATGAATTAGGTAATATATTTTTAAAAACCTCTTTTGGTGGAATTAATGCACTTTGAATCCTTTTAGCATAATTTATACTATCTACAACCTCTTTGTTTTTTTCTTGTATTTCTTGCTTAGATTCTTCCAATGCAAATCTTGCAATCAATTCTTTACTAGTTAATCGGAACCTCATTCTTATCAAAAGAATTGAAAATATTGCTACAGATAAAGTTAGTAAACCTCCATTAACTAAAATTTCATCTGGAGACAAGTTACTGTTCAGAGAAAAGAAAAAAAAATTAGCTATCAGGCTTAAAACTACTATAGCAATAGAATAGTAAATATGGTAAAAAACAAACATTCCGGAACCAATAAACAATGCCATATATGCCATTGTATGCTTTTGTAAGTGCTCAGCATCCATCACACTCCACATATAGGCGTTTTGTATAGAAATTAAAAACACAGGTATTACACCCATTAACTGAATAGAAATTTTAAGTTGTTTATGAAATAATACAACAACCAAACAAACTAAAGAAACGATACTTCTAAACGTTAAAAATTCTTTCCAAAATTCATTGATGTTTATATAGTCTGTAGCAAAAAACAACAAATTAAATACCACACCAAGCCATAGCGTAATTTTATGGTACTTTAATGTGGTTTTATCTATTTCCGATTTCCAATCAGAAGACATATGTTGCGTTTCTTCCATTAACTATAATTATCTTCCAAATTAGTGAAATTATTTCGCTCTTGGATGAAAGTCTAGAATTGCTTGCCTTAGATATTCTCGATCTAAATGAGTGTAAATCTCAGTTGTTGTAATAGATTCGTGACCTAACATCTCTTGTATCGCACGTAAATTTGCACCACCCTCTACCAAATGTGTTGCAAAAGAATGTCTAAAAGTATGCGGACTAACTGTTTTTGTTATCCCTGCTTTTTCTGCCAACCTCTTAATAATAGTAAAAATCATTACCCGAGTTAATTGCTTACCCCTTCTATTTAAAAACAAAATATCTTCACTCTCTTTTTTAATATTACTCATGTGATTACGTTTTGTATTCACATAAATTTTTATATGCTTTATAGCAACACTTCCAATAGGTGTTATTCGTTCTTTATCTCCCTTTCCTACTACTCTAATAAATCCTTCATTTAATAATAAATTAGAAATTTTAAGATTAGTCAGTTCAGATACACGTAGGCCACAACTATATAAAGTTTCAAGCATTGCCTTATTTCGTTCACCCTCTTCTTTACTTAAATCAACAGCATTTATAATGTTGTTAATCTCTTCTATACTTAATACTTCTGGCAACTTTCTTCCAATTTTTGGAGCCTCTAACAATTCTGTTGGAGCCACTTCAACAATATCTTCCATTAAAAGATATTTATAAAACGCTTTTAATCCAGACAAAATACGTGCTTGAGAACGAGCACTCAAGCCAAACTCACTCACCCATTGTAAAAAATCTTCAACATGGCTTTGTTCTACTTTTTCTGGAGCAACATCAATTTCTCGTAATTCTAAATACTCAACGAATTTTTTTACATCACGCAAATAAGCATCTATAGAATTTTCTGATAACGAAAGTTCTAATTGCAAATAACTTTTAAATCCTTTTATAGTTGGTGTCCAATTCATCACGATGCCTGTGAAGGCAATTATTGAGTAGTTTATTCAAACGGTTCTTAATACAAATATATATCTTTGTAGTTCAGAATTTTATTATGCAAATTTTAATTATCAACGGTCCTAATTTGAATTTACTCGGTAAACGAGAAACATCTATTTATGGAGAGGATTCTTTTGAGGACTACTTTATAGGACTTCAACGTGAATTTTCGGATATTAGTTTTGAGTACTACCAAAGTAATATTGAAGGAGAACTCATCAATAAGTTGCACGAAGTTGGCTTTAATTATGATGCGATTGTAATGAATGCTGGAGCTTACACGCATACTTCAATTGGAATTGGAGATGCTATTGCAGGAATTGAAACGCCCGTTATTGAAGTTCATATTTCAAACGTTTATGCTCGTGAAGAATATAGACATCAATCATTAATGGCTAAAAACTGTGTTGGTGTTATTGCAGGAATGGGTTTGAATTCTTACAAATTGGCTGTTTTGCATTTTATTCCTCTACAAAAATAGTTTGAACGTGCAATCAAACATCTGGAAGCTCTATGTGATAAAAGCGTCAAAATGGTTGATGCTTTTTATGCCTATTATTTGGTTGTTTTATGAAGAAAATGGATTAACCATAGCTGATTTATTTATTATTCAGAGTATTTATTCAGTTACTATTGCCGTAATCGAAATTCCATCCGGTTATGTAGCAGATGTTTTAGGTCGAAAAAACTCCATGATTATAGGCATGTTTTTTGGCTTTGTTGGAATGGTTGTTTATTCCCTATCTTTTGGTTTTGAAGGTTTTTTAATTGCAGCACTATGTCTTGGAATTGGACAAAGCTTTATTTCTGGATCGGATACTGCTTTAATGTATGACTCGTTGGTTCAATTAAACAGAAGTAATGAATTTATTAAATTAGAAGGCCGAACAATCTCCATGGGAAACTTTGCAGAAGCTTTAGCTTTTATTTTAGGTGGCTTATTAGCTGAAATAAGTTTACGAACTCCATTTTATTTTCAAGTAGGAATTGCTTTTATAGGTTTTTTAGTTACAATGCTATTAGTCGAGCCTAAGACTGAACGCTTAAAGGACGGAAAAAGTAAACCCTGGAAAAATATTAAAAAAATTATTCATTTTTCATTACGAGAAAACGAAACATTACGGTATTACATTTTTTATTCTGCCATTATTGGAGCTGGCACATTAACTATGGCTTGGTTTAGTCAGCCTTATTTTATGGAAATTGGCATTGATAACACTTTCTATTTTGGATTATTAGGTGCCGGCTTAAATTTAGCAGTTGCCATCCCATCATTCTATGCACATAAAATAGAAGAAAAAATCAAAACCAAAACCTTGTTAATAGTAATTCTGATTCTAATTTGCGCCTGTTACTTCACAATAAGTTATGTAACCAGCTTTTGGGGTCTTCTTATTCTATTCGTGTTCTATATAACCCGTGGGATTGCAACTCCAGTGCTAAGAGATTATATGAATAGACACATCCCTTCTGAAATGAGAGCCACAGTTATGTCTATTAGAAGTTTTTTAATACGAATATTATTTGCTAGCACCTCGCCTTTTTTGGGATATATTGCTAATGTTTACAGCCTACAACAAGCTATTCTATTTTCGGGCATTTTAACTTTTTTATTAGGGGGAATAACTTTGGTTTTTTTATTGAAAAAAGATGTAAAACCCTATTAACGAACCATTGTTAATTCTTTATCAAACCGAACAACCACAAATACTTTATACCAAGTACTTTTATAAAGTAACAACTGCATTTAAGGTACAATGACAAAAAAAATTCTTTTAGGCTTATTTATTCTATTGATGGGAGTTGTAGCTATTGTTGCTTACAACTTTTACAAAAACGTAAAACAACCCATTAATAAAACTACTTTCGAAGCTATACCTCAAAATGCGGCCTTAATTATTAAAGAAAATAGCTTTAATGAGCTTTACACAAAGTTAGCTACCACCAACATAATTTGGGAAGAACTAATTACTAATACAGAATCGGCTGCATCAATCAATAATCATATTGGTTATTTAGACTCTTTATTAACTGGACCTTTTCAACCGCTTTTTATTAATAAATCAATCTTAGGATCATTACATTTATCAGGGGCCAACGATTATGATTTTATTTATTACATAACACTAGAAAAAGAGATTACAGAAGAAAAATTAGTTCAAAAGATTAAAAATATTATCCGAAAAAACCCTACGAATAGGGCTTATGATGGTGCGAAAATATACACTTTAGCAACTAATGGACCCGAAAAAATATCATTAGTAATTTATAAAAATACTTTAGCTTTTAGTTACAGTACGGTTTTAATTGAAGATGTTATTAGACAACTAAATTCCGAAACTAGTTTAATTAATGATGTTAAATTTTCTCAGCTAATAACTAATTCTGGTCAATCTGAAGATGGAAACTTATTCATCAATAACAAGCATTTTTCAAAAATAATCAATCAATACATTAACAAATCAACCAAAGATTATAGTGTTAATTTTGAGAATTATACTGGATGGACAGAACTTGATGCTAGCATAAAACCAAACTCATTAAGCTTAAATGGTTTTAGCTTTTCTGATGAAAAAGAAAAGCATTCTTTAACGCTTTTTAAAGATCAAAAACCTCAAGATTTAGATATCCTTTCCATCGTTCCATTTAACACCGCTTTTATTTATCTTTATGGTTTAAGCAACTCCAAAAAATATTTCGAAACAAGAAAGCTCTCTTTAAAAAATACCAATGAATTCTTTAATTATCAAACCTATTTAGATCAACAAACGGAAAGTTTTGGAATAGACTTAGAAGAAGAGGTTCTTTCCAATATTGGAAATGAAGTTGCTTATATAATCACTGAATCTCAAAATGAAGATTTCACCAATAATAAGTTCGTTGTTTTTCACTCTTCAGAAATGGAGAAAACTAAAACAGATTTATTAAGTATTTCAGAAAAAGTAAATTCAGAACCATTTGAGATTATTTCTTTTAACGAATACAAGATTAATAAGATAGAAATCAAAAATCTATTTAAACGTCTATTAGGGAAACCTTTTGTAAATCTTAATGAGCATTATTACACTATTATTGGTGAATATGTAGTTTTTGGAAATTCTGAAAGCGGTTTAAAAACATACATCACTAACGTTTCCAATAAAAAAACATTGGCCAACAATGTAAATTTCCAATCTTTTAACAACAACTTATCATCGAGCAGCAACATATTTATTTACAACAATATTTCTCGTTCAACAGAACTTTACAAGCAGTTTTGTAAAGATGATTTCATCTCAATTATAGATGAGAAAATTGATGTATTTAGAAAGTTTGAAGCTATTGCTTTTCAAGTTAGTACAGAAAAAAATGGAATGTACTACAACAATATTCACCTCAAGTATAATCCTGTTTACAAAAAAGAAACTAGCTCACTATGGGAATTATTATTGGATACAACTGTAAGTTCAGCACCTCAATTAGTTACTAATCACAAAACAAAATCAAAGGAAATTTTCATTCAAGATGATGCCAATAAAATTTACCTAATTAGCAATATAGGGAAGGTAATTTGGACGAAACAACTTCAAGAAAAAATCATTGGAAAAGTGCATCAAATAGATGTTTACAAAAACAATAGATTACAACTACTCTTTAACACTCCTTCTAAAATATATTTATTGGACAGAAATGGAAATAACGTAGAAAAATATCCTGTATCTCTTTCAAGTAAAGCAATAAATGGCATTACTCCTTTAGATTACACCAACACCAGAAACTATAGAATGCTTATTGGTTGTGAAAATAATATGATCTATAATTATGATATACACGGAGACAGGGTTAAAGGTTGGGAATATAGTTCTACAGAGAGCCTAGCCAAAAATAATGTTTGGCATTTCACTCTTTCAAATAAAGACTATATTGTTGTTACTTTAAAAAATGGAGCTACAAAAATAATCCAAAGGAATGGAAAAAATAGATTGTCATTAAAAAACAAACTTCCTTTATCTCAAAACCCAACCTTTTTAAAAGTTGGAAACGATTTATCTAAAACTTTTTTAATTACAACTGATACTTCAGGAACAATTCATAAACTTTATTTGAATGATAGAATTGAAAAAATTTCATTTGAGAATAGTCAACTAAACACCAATTTTAACTTTTTTGATTTCGATAATAATAAACCTAAAGATTACATCTTCAGTTTTAAAAATAACATCAAAATAATTGATTCCGATAAAAAAGTGTTGTATAAAAATGAATTTGAATTACCAATTACCGAACAACCACAATACTATAAGATGCAAGATAAATC